>NZ_JBSGEZ010000006.1:82104-141765 GCF_053603155.1 Nocardia sp. NPDC004260
AACCAGCCGCACCCTCGATTCCGGTGGAAAGTCCGGAGCCGAGTCCCGCACCGGCTTCAGCGGCCGTGCCCAGTCCGGCCGACAAACCCGAAGCGAGTCCGGCACCCGCCTGAGCTCCCGCATCGAGCCCAGCCGAAAGCCCCGAACCCAGCCCCGCACCTGCCTGCGCACCGCCGTCGATGGCACCGGTCAGCCCGGCTCCAAGGCCGGTACCGGCGTGTGCGCCACCGCCCACGCCGGTGGACAAGGCCCCACCGAGGCCGGTGGACAAACCCGTCTCCAGGCCGCTCGCCCCGTGGACTCCGGCGTCGAGCGCCCCGCCCAGACCGGCCCCGAGGCCCGTACCGGCCTGCCCGCCGGTGTGCAGCGAGCTGTCGAGTCCGCCGCCGAGCTCCGCTCCGGTGTTCACGGCCGCGCCGAGACCCGTGGCGAGTCCGGTCTCCAGGCCCGCCGTCGCCTGCGTTCCGAGGTTTCCGGCACCACCGATGGCGGAGGAGAAGTTGCTTCCGAGTCCGGCGGCCAGGTTGCCTGAACCCTGTGCGGCGGTGTCGATTCCGCCGGTGAGCCCGGTCGTCGCCTGCCCGGTGGCATCGAGCGCTCCACCGAGCCCGGTCTCCAGACCCGACCCGATCTGCGCACCCGCGTCGGCCGCCCCGTGCAGTCCGGCGGACGCTCCGGCGCCGAGACCGGCACCCGCCTGCGCACCGCTGCCGAGAGCCGCGTCCAAACCGGTGGTCACCCCACCGGCACCGTTCAACGCACCCTCCAGACCCGCACCCGCGGCGCCCCCGAGATTCGCACCCAGACCGCTCGACGCATCGACAGCACCGTTCAGACCCGCACCAAGACCCGTCGCGGCGCCAGCGGAACCATCCAGAGCGCCTCCAAGATTCGCGCCCAAGCCGGTCGTCGCATCAACAACACCCCCAAGACCCGCACCAAGCCCCGTGGCGGCACCCGCAGCACTCTCCAGACCCGCACCGACACCAGCGGTCAAATCCGTAGCAGCGCCAGCGGAACCACCCACAGCGCCGCCGAGACCCGTGGCGGCACCCGCAGCACCCTCCAGACCCGCACCGACACCAGCGGTCGAATCCGTAGCGGCACCGACCGAACCATTCACAGCACCTCCCAGGCCCGCACCCAAGCCGGTCGTCGCATCGACAGCACCTCCCAGGCCCGCACCCAAGCCGGTCGTCGCATCGACAGCACCGCCGAGACCCGCACCGACGCCCGCGGTCGAGTCCGTAGCAGCGCCAGCGGAACCATCCACAGCGCCTCCGAGGTTGGCGCCGAAGCCGGTCGTCGCGTCGAGAGCGCCCTCGAGACCCGCATTGAGATCCGTGGCGGCAGCCGCAGCGCCCTCCAGACCCGCACCGAGCCCCGTCGTGGCATCGACCGCACCCCCAATGCCCGCACCAAGACCAGTTGTCGTATCGACGGCCCCTTCGAGGCCCGTACCCACGCCGGTACCGAGATCCGCCACCCCGCCGATCGCGCTCTCCAGGCCTGCGGTCAGATCGGTCGCCGCACCCGCAGCTCCCCCGACACCCGCACCGAGCCCAGCGGTTACGTCGGTCGCGGCGTCCAGACCACCCTCCAGGCCCGCGCCCACACCGGTGGTGAGGTCCACCGCACCACTGACCGCGCTGTCCAGACCCACACCGAGGCCGGTGGTCGCGTCGACAGCACCCCCAAGACCGGCACCCAGGCCCGAGGTCACATCCGTCGCCGCGCCCAGACCACCTTCCAGGCCCGCGTTCAATCCCGCGGAGATGTCCGTGGCACCCTGCACAGCGCCTTCCAAACCGGCGCCGACACCCGTCGTGATGTCCGCCGCGCCACCGATGGCGGTTTCCAGGCCCGCGCCGAGCCCGGTCGTCAAACCGGTCGTCGCGTCGATCACCCCGCCGAGGCCAGCGCCCGCCTGCGCACCCGCGCCCAAAGCGGCGTCCAGACCCGTGGTCAGACCGGCCGCTGCGTCCACCGCGCCTTGCAGCCCCGCGCCGAGTCCGGCACCCAGGCCCGCTGCCCCGTTCACCGCGCCTTCCAGCCCGGCGCCCAAGCCCACCGCCGCGTCCGCCGCGCCTTCCAGGCCCGCTCCGAGGCCGGCGCCCGCGTCGATGCCGGTGGAGAGGCCGGTCTCCAGTCCGGCGGCGATGTCGCCCAGCCCTTGGGCGTCGGCGTTCAGGTCGAGGCCCGCGCCGATACCGCTGATCACCTGAGCGCCCGCGCCGAGCAGGCCGCCCACGGCGGCGGACAGGTCGGCGCCCGCGTTCACCACGGTGTCGAGGCCCGCCGCCAGCCCCGCGCCCAGACCTGCGCCGATCTCCAGGCCGGTTTCGATCGCGGTGTTCAGTCCGGCACCCACGTCCACGCCGGTACCGACACCGAGGTCGACGTCGAGCCCGCCACCCGCACCGGCACCCAGATCCACGCCGAGATCGGTGCCGAGATCGACTCCGGCATCCGCCACCGCCGCCGCGCCCACGGTGCTCGCCGCACCGATCGCGGCGGCCGTGCCGGTCTGCGCGCCCGCGGCCACGATGGACTGCAACTGGGAACCGCCGGTGACCAGAGCCGACTCGGCGACCATCGGGGCGCAGAGGGCGATGTCCTCCGGCGTCACCGCGCTCAGGCCGGCGGCGGCCAGCGCCTGGGTCGGGTTGGCGCAGTAGGCGACCGCGGCCTCTTGGTTCCGCAGCAGACCGAGGATGAACTCCAGAATCGCGTTGGGTGTCATGAGAATCTTCTCCTGAGTCCCGGCGGACCTCGCTGATCCGCAGTCGTTGGAATGCAAATCACGCTAGGAGCGCATCGCGTTACGCCGAAACGGGGCGAACCCCTACGACCGGCCGGGGCCGCCGGATAGGGGTGCGAGCGAAATTAGGGGAATTTCCCTAAACGTCCCCCTAACGAAGTAACGGCGGATGGCCAGCAACCGACAGAACGGTTGCGTCGGCAACTACAACGCCCAGCGCACGATCTCGGACATGCAGCAGCGACACCGGAACAGACAGCTTCTCGAACGGGGTTCTCGAATGACACAGCGCCTGGCGCTCGGCATCACTGTCGGGGCGTCGAATTCGGTCGCCGTGGCGGCAACGGAGGATGGCGACGACGGCCTCGGCCGGTCCGGCGGCGGCTACCTACGCTCGCATCCGAGCGTGCTGCGGCTGTCGCCGGACATGGCGCCCACGCTCGGCGCGGGCGCAGGCTCCACCGGCCGCCATTTCAGCGACGTTCTGCTGGAGGGCTTCCTCGCCAGGGTCGGCGACCCGGTCGGCATCCTCGCCGAGGACGGCTCATCTTATTCCGCCCCCGACCTGGTGGCGACCTCGATCGGCTGCCTGGTCGACGAGATTGCCGCCGAGAGCGGCCCGAGCGCCGTTCAGGCGACGGTCGCCTGCCACCCGGCTTGGTGGTCGCGGCACACCGTCGACATCCAGCGCGACGCCCTCGAGCGGGCCGGGCTCGGCGAGGTGACGCTGGTGCCGGAGCCCACCGCCGCGATCCGCTGGCTCGACGCCGCGCACGGCAGGGCCGACGACGGCGCGGTGATCGTCTTCGATCTCGGCGCCACCGGCTCGACCGTCTCGGTGGTCCGTACCGGCGAGCACGCCAGCCTGCTCGGCACACCATTGCGCAGCACCGACGTCGCCGGCGCGGAATTCGATCTGCTGACCATGCGCTATGTCCTGGCTAATGCGGTGCTCGCCGCGGATTTCGATCCGTTCGATCCAATGGTGGAACGCGGATTATCGGCATTGCGCGAGCACTGCAGGAAAGCGAAAGAAGAGCTTTCCATAAATACCGCGACCGTTGTTCCGGTGCGCGTGGACCCCGCGGATCCGCACGGCAGCACCGTGCGACTGGTGCGAGGTGAACTGGAAGACCTGCTGCGCGGACCGCTGCTGAGTGCGATGGACCTGATCCGCGACGCGGTGCACCGGGCCGGGCTCGATATCGGCGACGTCGGCCGCGTCCTGCTCACCGGAGGAGGAGGCGCCATACCGCTGGTCGCCGAACTCGTCTCCTCCGAGTTCGGATTGCCCGTCGTGGCGGCCCCGGATCCCGAGCACACCACGGCACGCGGCGCGGCGCTGCTGGCCGCCGATCTGCTCGCCGCCGAGACCGACCAACTCCCCATGGTCGCTCCGGTGGTCGAGGACGAGACCGTGCCGCAGCCCCGAGCGCTGCCCTCGGCGGGACTGGCGGCGCTGCCCGAGGAGCCGCCCGCGCGCAGGCGCGCACTGATCAGCAGGCAGCGCATCGCGGTGGTAGCCGGTATCGCGGCCGCCATCGGCCTGCTGGCGACCGGCACGCTCGCCATCGGCACCAGCATCCAGTCCGGCCAGGACAGCCCCGCCTCGACCGAGCAGTCCGGCACCGGCGCCGTCCAGGTCGCCGCGACGACGGGCGCGCAGACGGGCACGGAATCCGCACCTTCCGGTGTCGCCGCCACGGACTCGGCGAGCGCCACCGGCCGACCGCGGGCAAAGAACGACGCGCCGCAGGCCGGTTCGCCTTCGTCCGCAGCTCAGGGCACCACCGCGGCCGTGGTGAAGAGCGAACAGAATCCCGATCAACCTGCGCCCGCGCCCGCCGTGGACTCCCCGGCGCAGCAACCCGCGCCGCAGCCGCAATCCCAACAGCCGTCTCCCGCCCCCGCGCCAGCACCGGCGCCGACCAACCCGCCTGCGCCGACCCAGCAACAGCCCCGGCCCACACCGCCGACCGCCCCGAGCCTGCCGACCGGCGCGCTGGGCGACCCCCTCGGCACGGTGTTGCGCGCTCCCGGAGAGATCCTGGGAGGCTCCGGTGGCTGATACCGCCTTCGACACCCTGCCCTGCGCCCGCGACATCTTCCGCGATCTGGATTCCGCCGACGACCAACCGGTGGTCTACCTGATCCGCGGCCGGTCCCAGACCGGCAAGTCGACGCTGCTCGCGGAGATCCGCGCTCGTCTGCGCGCCCGCGGCGTCCCGTTGCAGGACGACATCGCCGCGCTCCAGCACGCGCATGCGCGCAACGGCGCGCACCCCGCGCACCACACGACGAGCACCGCGGGCGTGACGACCGACATAGCCCGCCCCGCGCTGATCATCGACAATGCCCACACGCTGGGCCGACTCGATCTCGAATATCTCTGCGCCGCAGTGGAATCCGGACATCGAACGATGGTGATCGCCGCGCAGCCGCGCCCGCACGACCCGCGGCTGCGGATGCTCGCCGACGCCGTCGCCCGGCGTGGTCGCGTGGTCGACCTGCGCCCGCTCGGCGTCGCGGACATGGCGCCGTTCGCCCGGGAACTGGGCATGATGGTGCCGCGTCAGGTCGCGCAACACATTCATGTGCAGACCGCGGGTATTCGCGGCGGCGTGGTGGCGGCGCTCACAGCCGCCTGCTCGGCGCGCCTGGACGCGGGCATCACCGCCGTCGACACGGCCGTCGCCGCGTGGGCGCGCGGGTTGCTGGACAACCTCGCGCCCGACCTGCTCGAGACCCTGGTGGTCGCCACGACGGGCACCGGCCTGGATTCCAGCGAGCTCACCGAGGTGCTCGGCGTGGAGCAGGCCGTCGCGCAGGATCTCATCGACCGAGCCAGGGCCAGCGCCCTGGTGACCGACGCCGACCTACTGCTGGAACCCGCCGTTGCCCCACTGCGCACGCTGCTCGGCGACCGCAGGTTCGTCGCGGTCGAGCGCCGGTTGCTCGGCGCCCGGCTGGAGGCGGGCCTGCTGCGCGACCGCACCGCGCTGCAATTGGCCGAGTCCGGCGTCCGCGATCCGCGGCTGGCCTCCTTCCTCGTCGACGCCGCCGAGCAAGCCGGCCGCGACGCGGTTCGCTATTACGCCGCGGCGGCGGCCGCGGGTGCGGAACTGGATCTGATCGCGCTGCGCTGGGCCGAGGCGGCCGCCAGGACCGGCGACGGCGAGACCGCCATGCGCCTGGCCGAGCCGATGCTGGCGCGGTCGGGCAGCACGGGCGCGGAACTCGCTACGGCGGTGCGGATCTGCGCGGCGGTGCTCACCCGCCGCGGCCTGGTCGGTCGCGCGGCGCAGTTGTACACCTGGCTCGGGGGGCACCGGGTCGGCCCGGACTGGGCCGTCGGCGCCACGGTGCTGTGCCTGGCGGGCGACGTGGCCGGCGCGCGGGAGATGTCCTCCTCGGCGACGAAGTGGCCGCCTACCGAAGCGGGCGCGCACGCGCGGCTGATCGCGACCGCGCTCGCGGACACCATCGAACCGGGCAACAACACCGCCGCGGCGGTATCGGCGCTGGTCCAGGCCGCCCACGCGGATGCGGGCATGGACCGCTTCCTGCCTTGCACGGCGGCCTCCATCGCCACGCTGCTCTCGCTCGGCACCGGCGAGCCCCGCCGCGCCCAGGACGCGTTGCGGCGAGCCACGGCGAGCGGCCTGCGCTGCCATCAACTCGACGTGCTCGCGGCTTGGACGGCGATGCTCGGCGGCGACGAGCGCGCCGCCGCGGCCACCGTGGCCGCGCTCGACCACGATCGGCTCGACGTCCGCGACCGCCTGCTCGCGCACGGCGTCTCGGTCGGTCTCGCCCGGCGCAGCGGCGACCACACCGCGCTGGCCCGCGCGTGGCAGGCGGCGTATCCGCTCTTCGACGACGTGCAGACCGACCTGCTCGCGCTGCTGCCGATCGGCGAACTATGGCTGGCCGCCATCCGGATGCGCGACGAACGCCGGATCGCGCCCCTGGTGGACGCCGCGCTGGCGCTGCTGCGCCGCCTGGACGATCCGCCCGCGTGGTCCAACGCCTTCCACTGGTACGGCGTGCAGGCCGCGATCGCCCACGAGAGCCCCGAGGAATTGCTGCCCCACGCACGCGCGTTGAAGGCCGCGGCCGAGGCTGGTGACCGGCACGCCGCCGTACTCGCCGACGCGGGCCGTACCTGGGTGCTGGTGCTGCGCGGCCAGGTGGTGAGCGCGCCGGTCCACGCGGCGGTCGCCGCCCTCACCGAAATCGGCATGACCTGGGACGGCGCCCGGTTGGCCAGCGAGGCGGCGCTCGCGGCGCCCGACTCGGCGACGGCCACCGCGCTGCTCAAACTGGCCCGCACGGTTCGCGCCGACGCCCGTCCGCAGGAGCCGCAGGCTCGGCAGGCAGCCCCGGCCGCGCACAACGGCGACACCCCGCCGCCCGTGCCGCCGCAGGCCGCGATTCTCAGCGAACGGGAACGCGAAGTGGCCGAGCTGGTTCTGCTCGGGCTCACCTATCGCGAGATCGGTGCGCGCCTGTACATTTCGGCGAAGACGGTGGAGCACCACGTCGCGCGCATCCGACGCCGGGTCGGTGCCCGTTCCCGTTCGGAGTTATTGTCGATGCTCCGCGCCATGGGACACGGTTCGCTTCTGGTGTGACCGGGTGCGGCTCCGTCAGCGGGAACGCCGAAGCGAGGTAGGTGAGGATGGCCACTGGGGTTGGCCTGCGCGTCGCCGACGACGAGTGCACGGCGGTCATCGTCACCGACGGTGACGAGCAGCCGGAGTACATCGTCCGGGAGTCGGTACTGCACATGTCCGAGGACGGTGACGCCGAACTGGGCGGTCCCCCGCCCACGGAGGAGTCCCACTCGATCAGCGGCTTCGTGGCCGCCGTCGGCGACCCGGCGGGTATCCCCGTCGACGACGGTGAGGCGTACCGCGCCGAAGACCTCGTCGCGACCGCCCTGTTCTGCCTGATCAACCTGGCCGCCGAACATCTCAGCGGAGCGGCCGAGTTCTACGCGACGCATCCGGCGGACTGGCCCGCAGAGCAGGTGCGTTCACTGCGTGACGCGCTGGACTATCTCGGTCTGCGCTCGGTGCTGCTGGTCAGCGAGGGTGAATTGCCCAGCGCCCAAACCGGAGCCGACGGAAGATCGTTCGCCCACGACGCGGCCAGAGGGGCGCTGGCGGCGGTGCTCGCCACTCCGGCAGGGGCCACCCCGCCGGACCCGTCCACCGCGGAGAACTCGACGGTGGACACCATCGTCATCCCCGCCGTGCCCGCCGCCGACGCGCAGCCGCAGGCGTACTCGGCGGCCATCCCGGTCGCCGAGCCGGTCGTGGCCACCGAAACGAAGCAGGTCGAGCAGCAGCCGCAGCCCGCGGTCGCAGCGCGGCGACCGAAACGCACGCCGCTGCTGATCGCGGGCGCCGCGGCGATCGGCCTGGTGCTCGGCGGCATCGTGGTGGCCATGCTGCTGCGCGACGGCAGCGAGACGCCGGTGCCGCCGCTGCCCGACGCCAAGTCCGAGCCGACGTCGGTGCTCCCGGCCGCGCCTCCGGTTGTGACCACCACGGCGACCACGACCACCGAGGCGCCCGAGCCACCGGTGGTGACCGAGACCACGACGCCGGAACCGACCACGACGACGCCGGAACCGACGACAACGACGACGCCCACCACCACGCCGACCACCACCCCCACTCGGACTTCGGCGACGCGGACCACCGCGCCCACGACCAATCCGTTCGGTCAGCAGCTGCCGCAGATCCCGACCATCCCCGGAATGGGAATACCGGGTAGTCGGTGATTAGTAGCGTCCTTCCCGGGTTTGTGGCTTAGAGTGTTGCGCTGACCGGGTTGTCGGATGATTTTCCACACACCGGTCGGTTGCTGGACGAAGACTGTGTGCCAACGGTTTCTGCCCGTGGCCACGGATTTAGCTGGCACGTGCGTGCCGACGAAGGGACTTCATGCGCAAGTTGGTGGCGCGTCGCGCCGCGGTCAAAGCTGTCGCCATCGCATCGACCGTTCTCCTGGCTCCCTTGTTCGGCACGACCACCGCCTCGGCGGTACCCGATGCACCGGCGCAGCTGGCCGCGGACAATCTCCCTCCGGAACTCGTGCAGGCCATCGCACGGGATCTGAAGATGACCCCGACGGAATACCTGGACCGCGCCGCGCGCGCCCAGCAACTGCGCGACTACGCGCGCGGATTCCGTTCGGAGCGGCCGGATTCCTACGCGGGCGCTTGGATCGGCGCCGACGGCAAGCCCGTCATGGCGGTCACCTCGCTGGACGCCGCCAAGATCGCCGCGGCCGACGGATACCAGACCCGGCTGGCCCCCGTGTCGGCGGACAGCCTGGAAGGCTCGCTGGTGCAGCTCAACCAGTGGATCACCGGCCTGCCGCGCGAGATCTCGCAGGCGATCAACTCCGTGGCCATCGACTTCCTGAACAGTCAGCTGATTCTCAGCGTCGCCAACACGCCCGCGGGTCACATGCTCAACCTGCCGACGCTCCTGGCCAACATCAAGGTCATCCTGTCGCCGAACAGCGGCGGCCCGGTCGAGCGCAGGCCGATGGGCGGCGACACCTACATCAGTGCACCCGGTTCGCTCCAGGACTCGTCGCTGCGCGCCGTTGACGTGTGCTCGTTCGGGTTCAACAGCGTCGACGCCTCCGGCAACGCGCTGAACATCAGTGCGGGCCACTGTGATCCGAACCTCGGCAAGGGCAACCAGGAGGCGGGCGTCTACCTGCCGAACGTCCGGGACATCCCGGCCAGCCCCGAACTGGGCACCTTCGTGCGCGCCTCGCTGGGCGGACAGTCCGCGCTGGACTATTCGGTGATCAAGCTGAACGAGCGCGCGGTGCGGGCGGGCATGGACCAGCCCTCGGTGCGCGGCGCCAACGGCACCACGCTGGCGATCACCGGCACCGCTGACCCGATCACCGGCGCCCCGGTCTGCAAGTCCGGTCAGTCGTCCACGTTCACCTGCGGCTTCGTCGTCGCCGACCGGGTGGAGACCCAGCTCTACACCGCCGAGGGAGAGAGCAAGACCGTGCGCGGCTTCGCCAGCTCGGCCTGCACGCTCGGCGGCGACAGCGGCGGCGCGATCGTGTCCGGCACGCTCGCGCTCGGCATCACCAGTGGCTCCAACGCCGCGGACGCGCCGAACTGCAACGAGGCCAACATCGCGCTCGCGCAGTACGGCGGCACCGCGTCCCTGGGCATCCCGATCCGGGCGATCCTGGCCGACATCGACGCTTCCTCCGGCGGCGGAATCGGCAGTGGAATCAGCGTGCGCACCCGGCCGAACGCGAGCTGAGCGCGCACCCGCGTGGTGTGGCGATCGGCATATTCCCGGTCGGAGGGCTATGAGGGAGTCGGGAACCACAAGATGAGTAGGCATCCCGCGTCAAACCCCATATAGTCTGCTCATGCTCCTGCCACGTATAGGACCTCCCCGATCGACTGCGCGACAGACCGTAATCCGAAAGACAGTGATCGCCGCCTCGGCGGCGATACTGCTGTTCGGGCCCACGGCGGCAGTAGCGACGGCTCAACCCGATCATGCTCCCGGTCTGCCCGCCGAGCTGGTCGCCGCGGTGACCCGCGATCTGAAGATCTCGCCCGACGAGTACCTGCACCGCGCGGAGCTGGCGCAGCAGGTGGCCGCGTTCGCCACCACCGCCCAGCGGCAGTACCCGGCCGTGTTCGGCGGCTCCTGGCTGGATGACGCGGGCAAGGCGGTCGTGGCGCTGGCGCAGGGCCCCGGCGCCGACGAGGCGAAGAAGGCCGCGGAGTCGGCCGGTTTCGAGGTCCGCAACGTCGCCAAGAGCGAAGCGGCCCTGCGTGGCGAGAAGAGCGCGTTCGAGCGCTGGCTCGAGGGTCAGCCGGAGTCGGTGCGGTCGCTGGTGCGCGGCGCGGTGGTGGACACCGTGAACAACGCGATCGCGGTCCGCGTGGACCAGGTGGGTCTGCCGATGCCGAACTTCATCGATCCGGCGCGCGTCATCGTGATGGCCCCGCCGGTGGCGGGCGAGCAGGGCACTCTGCAGGCCGGTGACATCGCGGGCGACGCGCGCGGCGCGCTCGCGGGCGGCGACGGCTACGCCTCGGTCGCCGGACGCAGCTCGCTGCGCTGCTCGCTCGGCTTCAACGGCACCGACCGCAACGGCAACACGGTGAACATCACCGCGGGCCACTGCAACCCGGACATCCCGTCCGCGGGCAGCGGCAACGCCGCGGGCGTCTACGAGATCAACGGCGACCGCCTCGGCGCGCAACTCGGCGTCTTCCAGAAGTCGGTGCTCGGCGAGCAGGACTACTCGATCATCCGGATCAACGACCAGGCCAAGGACCGCTTCGCCAACAACGGCGTTCGTGCGCCCGGCGCGGCTCCGATTCCGGTCGATGGCGTGGCGACCCCCGTGGTCGGCGCTCCGGTGTGCAAGTCCGGTGCGCGCACCGGCTTCAGCTGCGGCGTGGTCAACGCCGTCGACCAGACCGTGCAGGTCGGCGACCGGGAGCTCACCCAGAGCTTCTCGGCCAACATCTGCGCGCTGCCCGGCGACAGCGGCGGCCCGATCGTGACCGGCCGGTTGGCGCTCGGCATCTCCAGCGCGTCGTCGGTGGCCGACTACCCGATCTGCGAGATCCCGAACCTGATCGGCGCGCTCACCGGTAACGTGCCGCAACTGTTCGCGCAGCCGGTGCACGTGGTGCTCTCCGACAACCCGGGACTGCGCGTCCGCACCAACTGACCGCGGGAACGCCCGAAAGGCCGGCAGCGTCGAGCTGTCGGCCTTTCGCCGTCTCAGGGGCTTTCCACTGCCCTTACGCGGCCCGCAGGGGGAAACGCCGCATGGCATGCGGTAGCGGTCCGGCATCCTGGACCGCATGTGTTTGGTGTTGATCGGCTGGCGCGCGCACCCGGAATACCGGTTGATCGTGGCCGCCAACCGGGACGAGTTCTATACCCGGCCGACCGAGTCCATGCGTTGGTGGCCGGAAGCGCCCGGTCTGCTCGCCGGACGCGACACCGGGGCGATCGGCCGGGCCGAGGGCGAACCGCCCGGCACCTGGCTCGGCCTGAGCACCCATCCGCACGCCGACAATCGCTTCGCGGCCGTCACGAACGTGCGAAATCCCGCCGATCAACGTCTCGATGCCCGTTCCCGTGGCGCACTGCTGATGGACTTCCTGCGTGGCGCGTCCGACCGTGGTCCGGCGGGCGAGTTCCCCGGGCCGGAGAAGTACGTGCTCGACGTCGCCGCCGGACCCGACGACTACAACGGCTACAACCTGGTGGTCTCCGACCTGCGCACGCTCTGGTGGCACTCCAATCGCAGCGCCGCGGAACCGCGCGAACTCGCCGCGGGCTTCCACGGGCTCTCCAACGGCACGTTCGTCACGTCGGCTGGTCCGAGCCTGGAGGAAACCGATCTGATCGCTCCACAGCCCATCTGGCCCAAGATCCGGGCGGGTGTGACCGGACTGCGCGAGGTCGTGCGCACCGAGCCCGGTGCGGTGGACCGCTACTTCGAAGTGCTTGCCGACCGCACCGAAGCCGCTGACGACGAGTTGCCGCGCACCGGCGTTCCGTACGAGATGGAGCGGGCACTGTCGGCCAGGTTCGTCGCGCACACCGTGCACGGCACCAGAGCGAGCACGGTGCTGGTCGTCCGCGAGGACGGGACGTTCGAAATGGTGGAGCGCTCGTTCGGCACGCTGGGCGAGGAACTGGGCGAGAACGTCGTCCGCGGCCTGCTGGATCTGACCGGGTAAACGACCGGCGGCCCGCCCTCCGAAGGAGAGCGGGCCGCCGAGAATCCGACGAGCGGGTGAGACCGAGGAGTTACTTCGGTTCGCTCGGCTTGTCCGCCCACTTGGTGGTGCCTTCCGGCGCCTGGAGCGTGTTGATCAGGTCGATACCCGCGACAGCGAGCATCGGTCCGCCGACCGCCACGGTGCCGAGGATGCCGCCGATGCCCGCGCCCGCGATCGCGGCCGGGATGCAGCCGACGCCGAGGAACGGCAGGCCGAGGATGCAGCCGATCACCGCACCGCCGATGACGCCGACGGCCGTGCCGAGGAAGCCGCCGACGGCGGTCGCGATGCCGAACTGGCTGGCGAACTCGTTCTGCGCGCGCTGGTTCTCGATCGGCGAGGCGATCGGCTGCGCCACGACGTTGACCGCGTTGGCCGGCTTGTCCTTGGGCACGGTGACACCCTGCTCAGGCGTCAGCTCGAGCACCGTGTTGTCTTCCTTCACGATCGGCTTCACCGGGACGACGGTGTCGGCGACCTTGAAGGCGATCGGCAGTGTGAGGACCGCGTTGCCCTGCGAATCCTTGATCCGGTAGACGTCGTCTTCCTTGACGTCCTCGGACGACTTGGCCAGCTCGAATGTTCCCCCCTTGAGCGTCGTCACGACGGTCTTCTCCACCAGCTTGACCGAGTACCGGATCGGGTCGGGCGTAGCGGCGGCCGGCTCGGCATGGGCGGTCCCCAGTCCGATGGTCATCGCACCGATGACCATCGCGGCCGCCGCGGTGGTTCTGCGGAGTTTCAATTCAGTTTCCAATCCATCATCAGGTCGTGCGTTACCGCTGGTCTTCAGCACGCGAGAGCTCTGTACAGCAAATCCGGGTGGTCGGCTCCGGATCCTCCCCGAGCGGTGTGAAGACGGTCGTGGCAATCAGAACGTCGTGAGCCTAATAGAACGCCGCGTTTTAAGCGAGATCCCTTATCAGGCATGGGGACTAAGCCAATCCTTACCGACTGGACGGAATGCTTCGCCGTTTACGGTGGTGGTCGACCACTCGCCAGCGCGATCGGGGCAATTTACTGTGACATTCATCACAGGTAAATAGTGGGTCAAGCCCCAGCATATGGGGCTATAGCCCAAAAGCCCGATCGTACGATGGACATGGTTGTTACTGGCGGGTAACTTGCTGCCGGTTAGGATACGAGCCAACCGAGGCGGTAGCAGAACCAGCCGCGCTCGTGGTGCCTCTAAAGAAAGGTCGCACATGAATGCCCTGACAGTGACGCTGGGCACGATTGGGGCGGCGCTCAGCCTTCTGTGTTGGGCGTCGTTCATCGGCGGCGTCCGCAATATCGCGCGCGCCATCATGATCGGACAGCCCGCGCCGGACCGTTGGCGGCCCTTCTTTCCGCGCTTCAAGCAGATGCTCGTGGAGTTCATCGCGCATACGCGGATGAACAAATTCCGCACCGTCGGCTGGGCGCACTGGCTGGTGATGATCGGCTTCATCGGTGGAGCCATGCTGTGGTTCGAGGCGTACGGGCAGACGTTCGACCCGGCGTTCCACTGGCCGATCATCGGCAACCTTGCGATCTACCACCTGTGGGACGAGATCCTGGGCATCGGCACCGTGGTCGGCATCCTCACGCTGATCGTCCTGCGGCAGCTCAACCACCCGCGTGTGCCGGAGCGCCTTTCCCGGTTCAGCGGTTCCAAGTTCGGCCCGGCCTACGTCATCGAAGCGATCGTGCTGCTCGAGGGCCTCGGCATGATCTTCGTGAAGGCGGGCAAGATCGCCGCCTACGGCCACTCAGACCCGGCCACCGACTTCTTCACCATGCAGGTGGCGAAGCTGCTGCCCGCGAACACCACGATGGTGGCGCTGTTCGCTTTCGTGAAGCTGATGTCCGGTATGGCGTTCCTCTACTACGTCGGCCGCAACGTCACCTGGGGCGTGGCCTGGCACCGGTTCTCGGCGTTCTTCAACATCTACTTCAAGCGTGAGGACGACGGCGGCGTCGCGCTGGGCGCGGCCAAGCCGATGATGTCGAAGGGCAAGCCGGTCGACATGGAGACCGCCGACCCCGACACCGACACCTTCGGCGCGGGCCGGATCGAGGACTTCTCCTGGAAGGGCTGGCTGGACTTCACCACCTGCACCGAGTGCGGTCGCTGCCAGTCGCAGTGCCCCGCCTGGAACACCGGTAAGCCGCTGTCGCCGAAGCTGCTGATCATGTCGCTGCGCGACCACGGGTACGCCAAGGCCCCCTACCTGCTGGCCGGTGGCCGCAAGGACATGGGTGGCGATGAGGTCGGCCTGGTCGACGCCGAGGGCAACCCGGACGAAGCGAAGCTCGCCAAGATCTCCGAGGCCGCCAAGGCCGAGGCCGAGCTGCCGCTGGTCGGCGGCGCGGACGTGGGCGGCATCATCGATCCCGAGGTGTTGTGGAGCTGCACCACCTGCGGCGCGTGCGTCGAGCAGTGCCCGGTGGACATCGAGCACGTCGACCACATCATCGACATGCGCCGCTACCAGGTGCTGATCGAGTCGGAGTTCCCGTCCGAGCTCGCGGGCCTGTTCAAGAACCTGGAGAACAAGGGCAACCCCTGGGGCCAGAACGCCAAGGACCGGCTCAACTGGATCAACGAGCTCGATTTCCAGATCCCGGTCTTCGGCCAGGACGCCGACAGCTTCGACGGCTACGAGTACCTGTTCTGGGTCGGCTGCGCGGGCGCCTACGAGGACCGCGCCAAGAAGACCACCAAGGCGGTCGCCGAACTGCTGGCCACCGCGGGCGTGAAGTTCATGGTGCTCGGCGCGGAGGAGACCTGCACCGGCGACTCCGCGCGCCGCGCGGGTAACGAGTTCCTGTTCCAGCAGCTGGCCCAGCAGAACATCGAGCTGCTGAACTCGGTGTTCGATGGCGTCGAGGATCGCAAGAAGAAGATCGTCGTCACCTGTGCGCACTGCTTCAACGCGCTGAACAACGAGTACCCGCAGGTCGGCGGCAACTACGAGGTCGTGCACCACACTCAGTTGCTCAACCGCCTGGTGCGGCAGAAGCAGCTGGTCCCGGTGGCCTCGGTGTCGCAGAACGTCACCTACCACGACCCTTGCTACCTGGGTCGGCACAACAAGATCTACAACGCGCCGCGTGAGCTGATGGCCGCGTCCGGCTCCAACCTGGTCGAGATGCCCCGGCACGGCGAGAGGTCCATGTGCTGTGGCGCCGGTGGCGCACGGATGTGGATGGAGGAGCAGCTCGGCAAGCGCGTCAACATCGACCGCGTGGACGAGGCGCTGACCACCTCGCCCGCGAAGATCGCGACCGGCTGCCCGTTCTGCCGCGTGATGCTCACCGACGGCGTCACCGCGCGCCAGGAGAAGGGCGAGGGCGAAGGCGTCGAGGTGGTGGACGTCGCCCAGCTGATGCTGGACGCCATCGAGCGCGTCGAGCCCGCGGTGCTGACCGAGAACCTGACCGTCATCCAGGAGCCGAAGGCGCCCGAGGTGGAGCCCGAACCGGAGCCGGAGCCGGAGCCGGAGCCCGCCCCGGCCGCCGAAGCTCCCGCCAAGGCCGCGCCGACCGGTGGCGGTCTGGCCATGAAGGGCCCGGCGAAGGCGCCCGGTGGCGGCGGTCTGGCCATGAAGGGCCCGGCCAAGGCTCCCGGTGGCGGCGGTCTGGCCATGAAGGGCCCGGCCAAGGCTCCCGGTGGCGGACTCGGCATGAAGGGCGCGGCCAAGGCGCCCGGCGCCAAGGCCCCCGCCGCGGAAACGGCGGAGCCCGAGGCCACGTCGGCGCCTGCCGCTCCGGTCAAGGGTCTGGCCATGAAGGGTCCCGCGAAGGCGCCCGGCGCCAAGGCCGCTGCGGCGCCCGCCGCCGAAGCCCCGGCCGAGGCTCCCGCGACCGAAGCCCCCGCGGCCGAGCCGGTCAAGGGATTGGGCATGAAGGGCGGCGCGAAGGCGCCCGGTGGTGGTCTCACCATGAAGGGCGCGGCCAAGGCTCCCGGCGCGAAGGCCCCGGCAGCCGAGGCAACGGCCGCCGAGACGGCTACGGAACCGGCCGAAGCCACGACCGCAGTCGCGCCGGCCGAGACCAAGCCCACGGTGCCCGCCAAGGGTCTGGCCATGAAGTCGGGCTTCAAGCGGCCCGGCCCCAAGGCCCCCGGCAAGGCAACCCCGGCACCGGCCCCGAAGGATGCGGCTCCCACCGAGCCAGCTCCGGTGGAGCAGGCCCCCGCCGCCCAAGCCCCTGCGGCAAAGCCCGAACCCGCTGCCGAACCGGAGCAGACCAACGGCGCGAGCGGCAACGGCGCACCCGAAGTCGCGCCGCCCAGCGCCAAGCCCGGCGGTCTCGGCTTCAAGGCCGGTGCGAAAGCGCCGGGCCGCAAGAGCTGAGCCCACAACAACTTCATACCGACATCGGCCGGGTCCGCGAACGGACCCGGCCGAGTCATATCAGGAGCAGGTAGACGCTAGGAGCAAGCCACAGCGGTGAAAACGGCCCTGAACCGGCCCGGCCGGGGTTGCGGGCCTCGGCCGGAGACTCGAACTACGGCCTGGTCAGTGCCGCGTAACGAGCGAGATGTTCGTCGGTGGAGCCGAATTCGTGCTCGATCACGGTGAGCCGCTTGAAGTAGTGGCCGATGGCCAACTCTTCGGTCATGCCCATCGCGCCGTGCAGTTGCACGGCGTTCTGCCCGATGAACCGCGCCGCCCTGGCGACGGTGACCTTCGCCGCCGAGACGGCGCGGGCCCGGTCGTCGGCGGAGGCGCGCAGGGAATGGACGGCCAGGTGGACCGCCGCGATGGCCTGCTCGAGTTCGATGTACATGTCGACCATGCGATGTTGCAGCACCTGGAAGCTGCCGATCGGCTGGCCGAACTGCTCGCGCTGCTTGGCGTAGTCGATGGTGTCGGCGAGCACTTTGCGCATGCAGCCGACCGCCTCGGCACAGATCGCCGCGGTCGCTTCCGCGATGGTCGGCTCGATGACGGTCCAGCCGTCGGACTCCGTGCCGAGCAGCGCGTCGGAGGGCAGACGCAAGCCGGTGAACACGAGATCGGCGGCGGTCCGGTCGTCGATGGTGCGGTAGGCGTGCACCTCGACTCCGGCGGGCGGAGCGCTCGCGTCGAATTCGAGCCGGAACAGCGAGATACCGGTCCTGTCGCGCCGCTCGCCGGATGTGCGCGCGGTGATCACCAGGTCGGTGGCCAGCGGTGCGCTGGTCACCACGGTCTTCGCGCCGTCGAGCACCCAGGCGTCGCCGTCGCGGCGGGCGGTGGTCGACACGTCGTGCAAAGCGTGTCCCGATGACGGTTCCAGCGCGGCGAACGCGATGCGCGCGTCACCGGACACGATCCGGCGCAGCACGGCGTCGGCCTGCTCGCCACCGGAACGCCCGAGCAGACCGGCGCCGAGCACGACCGTGTCCACGAACGGCTCGACCACCAGCGCGCGGCCGAGTTCCTCGGCGATCACCATGAGTTCGACGGGGCCGCCGCCGGTGCCGTCCACCCGATCGGGCAGGGTCGCGCCGAGAATGCCCAGTTCGTCGGCGAAGCCGCGCCAGATCGCGGGCTGCCAGCCCGTCTCCGATTTCGCCGCCGCGCGGCTCTTCTCCAGGTCGTAGCGGGCGCCGAGGTATCCGGCGATCGCGGAGCGGAGCATTTCCTGCTCGTCGGTAAGCGTGAAGTCCATCAGAGTCCCAATGCTGCTTTGGCGAGGATGTTTCGCTGAATCTCGTTGCTGCCCGCGTAGATCGAGCCCGCTCGGTCGTTGAAGTACTTCAGCGGCGCGACGGCCTGCCAGTCCGCGCCGCTGTGGTAGCCGTCGGCGGGCGGCGTGAACTGGGCGATCGGGCCACCCGGCTTGGTGGCGTGCGGCTGGTAGACGCGACCGCGCGGGCCCGCGGCCTCCAGCGCCAGCTCGGTGAGCTTCTGGCTGAGTTCGGTGCCGAGGATCTTCAGGATGGAGGACGCCGGGCCCGGGTTCTTCCCCTGGGCCATCGCGGAAATCGTGCGGTATTCCAGGATTTCTAGCACCTCGGTGCGGATCCGCAAGTCCGCCAGCTTCGCCGCGAACGCGCGGTCGTCGATCAGCGGGTTGCCGTCCGGGCCGGGCTGCCGCGCCGCTTCGGCGGCGATGTCCTGGGCCATGACCTGCAGCCACGGCGCGGCCGCTCCGCCCCGCTCGTGCACCAGCAGGTACTTCGCGACGGTCCAGCCGTCATCGATCCGGCCGAGCACATTGGTCTTCGGCACTCGCACGTTGTCGAAGAAGACCTGGTTCTGCACCTGCTCGCCCGAGGTCATCACCAGCGGCCGGATCTCGATGCCCGGCGCGGTCATGTCGATCAGCAGGAACGTGATGCCCTGTTGTTTCCTACCCGTGCGCGAGGTGCGCACGAGGCAGAAGATCCAGTTCGCCTCGGTGGCGTGGGTGGTCCAGATCTTGCTGCCGGTGCATACGAAGTCCTCGCCGTCGTCGACGGCGGCCATGGTCAGCGCGGCGAGGTCCGACCCGGCCTCGGGCTCGGAGTAGCCCTGGCAGAAGAAGACCTCGCCGGTGAGGATGCGCGGCAGATAGAACGCCTTCTGTTCCGGGGTGCCGAACGCGATGATGGCCGGGGCCACCATCCTGATGCCCATCGGCGACAGCGCGGGCGCGCCGGCCAGCGCCGATTCCCGCTGGAAGATGTAGTGCTGGGTCAGGCTCCAGTCGCATCCGCCGTGTTCCACCGGCCAGGCGGGCGCAGCCCAGCCGCGCTCGTGCAGGATGCGCTGCCATTCCATGCTCGCCTCGTGGTCGGGATACACGCTCGTCGCCAGGCGCCCGGCCCGCCGCAACTCCGGCGTCAACTTCGCGTCGAGGAATCCGCGCACCTCGTCCCGAAACGCCAGATCCTCCGCTGACCAGTCGTAATCCATCTGCCCTCCCAGAGGGTGTGCGCCGTTGCTTCCATGGCGACCATCCCGCCACCACGCGACAGAATGTACGACTTTCTCTTTCACCGAGTCAAACTGAAGTCATATGCCCGCAAATGCTTCACCAGGTGAGACCGGCACTCCGAGTGTTTCAGCAGTCCTCGACGAAGGCCTTCAGGTAGCCCATCGATTGGTAGACGTAGTCGTAGGTCCAGCGGGGGATGGAGAGGGCGGGTTCGGGGTCGGTGAAGAGGAGTTCTCCGTCCCAGCACCTTTGCAAGACATAGCGGGCTCGAGAGATGTGGGGGGTGAAGGTGACGACGATGACCCGGTGCCAATTGTGGGCGCGAGCGAGGCGGGCGAGTTCGCGGCCCTCGCCGCGAGTGGTGCGCGGAGACGGGTCGAAGCACTGCACCTCGAAGCTGTAGCCGCCGTGACAGATGCGGTTCAGCATGGCGCTGTTCTCATAAGGGTTGGAGAACACCACCCGTGGCGCGAATCCCTCACGCGCCAAGCGCAGGCCCAGCTGTTCGCGTCCGTCGTGCGCACCGCCGAGCACGAGAACGGCGTCCGCCCGCGCGGGCGGATCGATCCGCGGACGCACGTAGACCGGCCACAGCGCCACCGCGGCGACCACCACCACCAGACCGGCACAGAGCCCGGTCCAGGCCAACCGACGACGTCGCACAGGCCGATGCTAGCCGGGCGCCGCGTGAGCATTACGCCAGGTCACGGCGTCCGGATCAGCGCTGTCGCCGCATGTACACCTGCTGTTGCCCGTACCCTTGCCTCGCTGACGTGGCGTGGCCATCGGCGGGGCTTACCAATCGATCATGCGATGCACAGTCTTCGGAACCGGGTATCTCGGGGCCACGCACGCGGCGTGCATGGCCGAACTCGGGCACGACGTCATCGGAGTGGACGTGGACCCGGGCAAGGTCGCGAAGCTGTCCGACGGAGTGGTGCCGTTCTACGAACCCGGCCTGGAGGATGTGCTACGTCGCAACCTCGATGCGGGCCGACTGCGGTTCACCACCTCCTACGCCGAGGCGGCCGCACACGCCGATGTGCATTTCCTCGGTGTGGGCACGCCGCAGAAGAAGGGTGAGTACGCCGCCGACTTGAAATACGTACACGCGGTGGTGGATACGCTCGCCCCGCTGCTGGAACGTCCCTCGGTGATCATCGGCAAGTCGACGGTTCCGGTCGGCACGGCGGACGCGCTGGGAGCCCGCGCTCGCGCGCTGAGTTCCACCGACGTCGAGGTGGCGTGGAATCCGGAATTCCTCCGAGAAGGCTTCGCGGTCAAAGACACCCTGCGGCCGGACCGACTGGTCCTCGGAGTCGACCGGGAGCGCGCCGCCGCCGGGTGGGTCGAGGATCTGGTGCGCGAGATCTACGCCGACCTCATCGTCGCCGAGATCCCGTTCCTGCTCACCGACCTGGCCACAGCGGAATTGGTGAAGGTCTCGGCGAACGCCTTTCTGGCGACCAAGATCTCGTTCATCAACGCGGTGTCGGAGGTATGCGAAGCGACCGGCGCCGACGTGACCATGCTGGCCGACGCTCTCGGCTACGACGCGCGCATCGGCCGTCGATTCCTCAACGCCGGACTGGGTTTCGGCGGCGGATGTCTGCCGAAGGACATCCGCGCGTTCATGGCTCGCTCCGGCGAACTCGGCGCCGACCACGCCGTCGCGTTCCTGCGCGAGGTGGACAACATCAATATGCGCCGCCGGACCAAGGTGGTCGACATGGCCGCCCGCGCCTGTGGCGGCTCACTACTCGGAGCCAACGTGGCGGTACTCGGCGCGGCGTTCAAACCGGAATCCGACGACGTCCGCGACTCGCCCGCGTTGAACGTGGCGGGCATGATCCAGCTGCACGGCGCCGTGGTGACCGTCTACGATCCCAAGGCGCTGGAGAATTCGCGCCGGGTGTTCCCCACCCTGAACTACGCGACCTCGGTCACCGAGGCGTGCGAACGCGCCGACGTGGTGCTCGTGCTCACCGAGTGGGACGAATTCACCGCGCTGCGCCCGCATGACCTGGATCGGGTGGTGCGTGCCCGCTCGATCATCGACGGCCGGAACTGTCTCAATCGTGCCACCTGGAGAGCAGCCGGATGGGTGTACGCGGGACTCGGCACACCGTAGAGTTGCGGAGCGAGGCGGGCTACTGCCAGACAGACGACCAGTCCTGCCTTAAGCACAGCTGATCGCCGACGGTAGGGTCCGTCCAGCGGGTCTCCGCCGACGGACGGCGCGGGCTCGCATGTCGTGAAGTGTGAAACGAGATGGGCAGCTGATGAGTTCGGTACTGGGAGTTTCCGTGGGGGCCGGCGCTGTCCGTATGGCGCGACCACACGCCGGAAACCCCCACGGGCATGTCTCCCCGCATTCCTTCGATCTGCAGACCATTCCGGTCGTCGACCAAAGCGTGGAACAGCTGGCGGCAGAGGCCATCGGAGTCACCCTGGAGGCCACGCCGGGTATCGGCGCCACCGCCATCGCCTACCGCAGTGAGCAGCACGCCCGCGCCATTCGCGCCGCCATGGCGCGTCAGCAGCTGACCAATTACGAACTCGTGCCCGAGATCGCGGCCGCACTCGAGTTCGCACAGGCCACCGGCGATATCCGGGGCATCTCCTCGCTGGTCGTCTACGACCTGGGCAGCTCGGGCCTGACGGTGAGTGTGGTCGACACGCAGACCCGTGAGGTCCGGCACAGCGAGCGCACCAGCGACATCAGCGGCGACTATCTCGACTCGTTGATCCGGGAGCAGCAGATCGCCTCGGGGCGGATCGCGCACCCGCCGAACGCCGCGGGCCTGGCCGCCCTGGACGCGCTGTGCCGCGAGGCCAAAGAGCAGCTCACCACCAACACCGCGGTGGCATTGCCGAGCGAGCAGGGTTTGGTGCTGCTCGCGCAGGAGAACTTCGAATCGCTGATCATGCTGGCCATCGAGTCGTCGGCGCGCATGGCGCGCGACGTGATCGTGCGCTCGGACCGCCCGGTGCACGGCGTGCTCGCCATCGGCGGTTGCGCCCGGATCCCGTTGGTGGCCAAGGTGCTCGAACGCTGGATGGGCGTGCCCGTCATCGTGCCGGACAGCCCGGAGACCGTGATGGCTCGCGGCGCCGCGCTGCTGGCCAGACCGGTCCGTAAGGAAACGCCGACGGCGGGCGGCACGCTGGACGACGAGCTGTCACCCGCATGGTTGTCGGCTCCCACCCAGCGCGGCAAACGTGAGATCAGCGGTGCGGTGCTGACCGTCAGCGCGCTGGCCGTGGTCGCCGCGATCGGGCTCGGCCTCGGTTACGGACCGCAGGTGCTGGAACGGGATTCGCACACCAGCGAGGGATCACCGTCGCTGTCGCCCACCACCACACCGCGCACGACCAGCTTGGACCCGCAGATCGCGGTCGCGCCGGGCACCACGGAATCGGCCGCGCACGAATCGCTCGCCGCGCCACCGCCGAACCGGCGGCAGACCACCAGCGAGGCGCCACCGACACCCGGCCCGAACACCATCGTGGTGCCGGGCCTTCCGCCGATCGTGGTTCCCACGATCCCGCCGGAGGTCTTCCCTTTCCCTCCGCCGCCGCCGCAACGCTGAGCCGGGCGGCCGCGTCGCACAACTCCTGACGGGACGGGTACGGGGGAGGTTCAGACCCTCGCATGCCGTGCTCGACGCGTACGCGGCGCGGGGGTGGGTTCCTTCGTCGTGAACGGGCGGGCCAGCAGCACCGCGATACCGGTGGTCAACGGCACCGAGAGCGCCAGCGCGATACCGCCGACCGCCGAGCGCGCGATCTCGATGGCAACGGCGTCACCGGTGAGCACGTCGCGGATGGACCGCCCCGCCACGCTGAACAGCAGCAACAGCGGCAGCGCCCCACCGGCGTAGGCGAGCACCAGCGTGTAGACGGTACTGGCGATGTGGTCGCGCCCCACGCGCATGGCGGCGGCGAAAACCTCGCGCCGGGAGGCCGACTGGTCGATGGCAGCCAGCTCGAACGCGGCCGACGCCTGGGTGATGGTGACGTCGTTGAGCACACCGAGCGAACCGATGATGAATCCGGCCAGCAGCAATCCGGTGATACTGACGTGCTCGATGTAGGTCGCGACGTTCGTGTTCTGTTCTTCGGAAAGCCCGGTGAGATGGGTCATCTCGATGGTGAGCCAGGACAACGCGGCGGCGAGCAGCATCGAGGTCAGCGTGCCGAGCAGCGCCGAACTGGTGCGCAGGTTCACCCCGTGCGCCAGATACAGCACCGCGTACAGGATCAGGGCGCCCGCGACCAAGGCGACCGGGATCGCCGGTTTGCCGTCCAGCAGGGCGGGCAGCAGGAACAGCACCAGGACGGCGAAGGCGAACACCAGGCCCAGCAGCGCGCGGACGCCACGCCAGCGCGCCACCGCGATGATGACCACGACGAAAGCCACCACGATCAGCGTGAGCGGCAGCCCGCGCGAGTAGTCCTCGAACGAATACAGCGGCGTCCCGCTCGGATCGGTCTGGCGGACCAGCCGCAGTTCGTCACCGGCATGCAGGTCGGGTTGGCCTGGGCCCGGTGCGATTTCCAGCAGCGTGCGGTTGCCCTTGTGCGGTCCGGACTCGATCGAGATCAGGCTGCGCTGGCAGGTGTAGGCGTTGTTGCGCGGCGGTTCGGGCTTGTCGACGAAGACCTTGCCCAGTGACGAGCTGCCGCACGGCCCGATGTCCTGCAGCACCACGGTGCCCGCCTCGGTCTGCACCGCGCCGCCGCCCGCGTTCTGCATCGGCAGCGGGATATCGATGTGCTGCTTGCTCGGCCACAGCGCGATCGCGCCGATGACGACGACGACCCCGATCGCGGTGAGCAGGCCGACGACCACGCGCGCCGCGGTCGCGCCGATCGCGATCGGTCCCGAATGATCGTGGTGATGGTGGTGGTCGCTCACCGCGCTCCTCTGTCCGATGTGTTTGCGCCCGGAGCGAGCCTAAAGGATTTCATTTTCAAGACCGTCGCGGCGGTTGCCGAACACAGCGGAGACACGGTCGATGCGAACCGATCACGAGAGAAAAGGAGTTAGAGGGGGCGGCGGAGAGCAGGGGGATGTCTCCGCCGCCCGCAGGGCAGGCGGCCCAGGGGGGTAGGCGGCCTAACCCGAGGCCGGATATGCCCAGGGGGGGTAGGCAATCCGACCGGGCACTATGAGTGCCGAGGACCACTGTACACAAAAGTACTTCTTTTGCGCTAGCTAGTCGCCAAATCCGGCGGGTATCCGTACATCGAGTTTGTTTCCAGGCCGGAAGCGGGGCGATTATATTGTCCAGCTCCTACCTTCCCACTACTGGCGATAGCTGGACAGGAAGTTGCCGAAGCGTTCGATCGCGACCGCGAGATCCCGGGCCCAGGGCAGTGTGACGATCCGCAGGTGGTCGTGGTGCGGCCAGTTGAAGCCGGTGCCCTGCACCATCAGGATCTTCTCCTGCAGCAGCAGATCCAGGATCAGCTTGGAGTCGTCGTGGATCTCGTACACATTCGGATCCAGCTTCGGGAACGCGTAGAGCGCGCCCTTCGGCTTCACACACGACACGCCGGGGATCATGTTCAACCGCTCCCACGCGACGTCGCGCTGTTCGAGCAGCCGCCCGCCGGGCAGGATCAGGTCCTCGATGCTCTGATGACCGCCGAGCGCGACCTGAATCGCATGCTGCGCGGGCACGTTCGGACACAACCGCGAGGAGGCGAGCAGGTCGATGCCCTCCAGGAACCCGGCCGCGTGCTCCTTCGGGCCCGTGATCGCCAACCAACCCGACCGGTAACCCGCGACCCGGTAGGCCTTGGACAGCCCGTTGAAGGTCAGGCACAGCAGGTCGGGCGCCACGGTGGCCAGCGAGATGTGCTTGGCGTCGTCGTAGAGGATCTTGTCGTAGATCTCGTCGGCGAGCAGCAACAGCTGATGTTTGCGAGCCAGGTCGGCGATCTGCTGGAGCACTTCGGCGGAGTACACCGCGCCGGTGGGGTTGTTCGGGTTGATCACCAGCAGCGCTTTGGTCTTGTCGGTGATCTTCGATTCGATGTCGGCGATATCGGGCTGCCAGCCGTTGGCCTCGTCACACAGGTAGTGCACCGGCGTGCCGCCCGCCAGGCTGGTCATGGCGGTCCACAGCGGGTAGTCCGGCGCCGGGATCAGCACCTCGTCGCCGTTGTCCAGCAGGGCCTGCATGGTGATGGTGATCAGCTCGGAGACGCCGTTGCCGAGGTAGACGCCGTCCACGTCCAGCTCGGGGAAGCCGGGCACGAGTTCGTAGCGGGTCACGATCGCGCGCCGCGCGGAGAGGATGCCTTTGGATTCGGAGTAGCCCTGGGCGTACGGCAGCGCCGCGATGATGTCGCGCATGATCACGTCGGGCGCCTCGAACCCGAACGGGGCGGGGTTGCCGATATTGAGCTTGAGGATGCGGTGGCCCTCGGCCTCCAGCCGTGCCGCGTGCGCGTGTACCGGTCCACGGATCTCGTAGACGACGTTCTGCAGCTTCGTGGACTGCTCCAGAACACGCGGGGGATGGTGCGGATGCTGAGGACTCACCCGTCCCATGGTGCCATCCGTCGCAACTGGATAAACCGCCTGTCCGAGCTCTCCACCGGCCGCCACGCCCGCGACGGCGGCCGCGGCCCCGCAGGGTGTGACGCGTCACTCAATGGGCCGCGCCGGGCGGGATCCCTTTGGCCGCCGTCGAGCCGCAGAATTCCTCGATCCGCTCGTCCAGCCTGCGCGCCTCGACCGAGTCGCGGAAAGCCGGAGCCGCGATCCGCCTGCGCACACCGGTCAACCGCTCCTCGAGCTGCGCGATGCGCTTGGCCTCGTCGAGCCCGAGCACCGGCTGCAGCGCCTCTGCCGCGCCGTCCAGGCTGCCGTTGATCAGGTGGGCAGCCGCGCAGTCGACCCTGGCAAGCGCCTCCGCGCCGTAGGAACGCTGTTCGGACGGGCCGTTCGAATAGAGTTCGATGGCCCGCTGGGTGGCGCCGAGCGCGGGCTCCGCCTGACCGAGGTGGATGTAGGTGGCGCCCGCGTAGTAGTTGGCCTTGGCCTCGTTGAACCCGAAGACGCCGCCCACCTCGTCGTGCAGCGTGTCGGTCGCGGCGATCTCGCGCGCGTCGTCGGCCGCCCGCACGCAGCGATCGGTGTCGGCGGCGCTGCCCAGCGCCGACCAGATGCGCGCCTCGATATTGAGCAGTCGCACCTGCGCGGTCGCGGACTCCGCGAACTCCTGCCCGCTCTGGGCGAGCTGGACCGCCCGGCGCGGCCGCTGCGACCAGTACTCGATCAGCGCGTGCATGCCGCGGGTCCAGGCCCGAAGCCCGTTGTGCCCGCACAACTCCGCGTAGGCCCATGCGGCCCGGACCTGCTCGCCCGCCGCGTCGTAGTAGCCGAGATCGGTGCTGGCGTTGGCGAGCAGGCCCGAGAGGGTGCCCGCCAAAAGATACAGATGACCGGTATCGGCGGGCCGCTGATGGCCTTCCAGCAACCGATACACCCGGCGCCGCACCCGAACCATTTCCACCATCATCGGCACCGGCGGAATGCGCACGTAGTCGTTCGCGATGCGCACGACATCCGCGTCGAGCTGGTCCAAAGTGCTCGCACCGACATTGGTGCTCTCGGCCTTGCCGGCGTGCTCGCTGGCCTCGTGGGCAGCCGCCATGATCAGATCCCTCTCCGAAATCGCTGCCAACGCAGCACCTCTCATCGCACCGGCGTCTATGAGAGCCAAAAGGTCCGCGTCGCTCGAATAATGAACGCGCGCCGAGGCGTCGGCACGCGCATCGAATCCCGGCGGGACGGTTCGATCGATCGCGGGCTGATCGATCAATGCCGCGAACCGCGCCCGCACCACATCGTCGGACCTGGCCAGTGAGGTATCCAGAGCGGCTTGGTTGATCGGTCGTGGATGAACCCGGACGCCCCCGGCTTCCCACTTCGACACCAAGCGTTCGTGCACACCCAAATGGGCCGCGAATTCCCTGATGCTCATCCGCTTGGCATCGCGAAGGGCACGGGCCTCTTTGCCTGACCAATGCGTGACCACGGTGTCATCCCTTCCGAACGAACTCCTTCCAGAGTACGAGCGGTTTGTGAGCGCGGCCACAGGTGAAATGCGGCCCGTATCAAAGGCAGCGGAAGGGCAGCGCAAGGCGGGTGAGCGGGCGATGCCGAATCACGCAGCGGGCCGGGACCATTGAGTCGGAAGGCAAGGAGTTCGCCGTGAATGTCGAGAAACTCAGGACCGTGGACGATTGGGTGGCGTTCTATCGGCACGAGTTCGGACTGCCGGTCACCGAGCGGGGCGGTTTCGCCATGCTGCCGATCACCGGACGCGTGTGCGTCGTCCACCTGCCGACCGCGCGTGCCGAGAAGGTGCGCGCCGCACTGGAACAGCAGGGAACGAGGGGTCCCATGTTGGCCAGGCAGATCCGATGGAGTTTCCTCGCCGAGCTCGACAGCCGACCGGGACCGCAGGTGCTAGAGGTGCTCAATCGGCTGGATATCGGCCTGCCCGCCGTCGGCAGCGCCGTGATGTTGCCGACCGGCCTCGGCCGCTGGACCCGGGAAGGGTGCTTCTGGGTCAGCCCGCCGAGCCGCGGTGACACGCTCCCACCGCTGTCCGTCATCCTCACAACGGCGCTCGCGGTGGGAGCGGGCGGCGGGGACTGATCACCTCCGCGGTCGGTTCCCCGCCGCCGTCCGCCGGGTCCGCTTCTCCCCCACAGTCGACGAAGCGGACTCGGCCCCGGTCAGCGTGCTTCGGCGGCGTCGATCGCGGCGGCCGGAATCGGGAAGTTCAGGTAGGACCGCGACGGAGTCGGTCCGCGCTGGCCCTGGTACTTCGAGCCCGCCACGGCGCTGCCGTACGGGTGCTCGGCCGGGCTGGTCAGCCTGAGCAGGCACAGCTGACCGATCTTCATGCCGGGCCACAGCGTGATCGGCAGATTCGCCACGTTGGACAGCTCCAGCGTGATGTGCCCGCTGAACCCGGGATCGATGAAGCCGGCGGTCGAGTGAGTCAGCAGACCCAGCCGGCCCAGGCTGGACTTGCCCTCCAACCGTCCGGCCAGATCGTCCGGCAGCGTGCAGACCTCGAGGGTGGAGCCGAGCACGAATTCGCCGGGATGCAGCACGAACGGCTCGCCCTCGCCCGGCTCGACCAGGCTGGTGAGTTCGTCCTGCCGCTGCGCCGGATCGATGTGGGTGTAGCGGGTGTTGTTGAACACCCGGAACATCCGGTCCAGGCGCACGTCGATGCTCGACGGCTGGATCAGGTTCTCCAGCAGCGGCTCGACGCCGAGACGCCCAGCGGCGATCTCCGCGCGGATGTCACGATCGGAAAGCAGCACGCGACGAGCGTAGCGCCTGCTCGCCGGGGCTCCTCAGCCGCACAGTGATATGGAGAGAACGATATTCTCGCATTCATTCGGGCGGCGCCGCCCGCGATCGAAGGGATGAACCATGTCCGAGGGCTCGCTGTTCGACCTGACCGGCCACGTCGCCGTCGTCACCGGAGGCAACTCCGGCATCGGTCTCGGATTCGCCCGGGGTCTCGCGCGGGCCGGGGCCGATGTCTGCGTCGTCGGCCGCAACGCCGAACGCAACGAGGCGGCCGCCGCCGAATTGCGCGCGTTCGGCGGGCGCGTGCTCGCGCTGAGCTGCGACGTCGGCGAGGAGCAGCAGGTGATCGACACCATCGGCCGCGCGGCCGCCGAACTCGGCCGCGTCGACTCCTGCTTCGTGAACGCCGGTGTCAGCCAGGGGTTCATTCCGTTCGTGGAGACCGATCTCGCGGAATTCCGCCGGGTCACCTCCCTCAACCTCGACGCCGCGTTCGTAACGCTGCGCGAAGCGGCGAAAGTGATGCTCGCGCAAGGCGAGGGCGGCAGCCTGGTCGCCACCGCCAGCCTCGCCGCCCACCAGGGCGTTCCGCGCGGGCAGTCGTATGCGGCCAGCAAGGCCGGGTTGATCGCCATGGTGAACTCGATCGCGGTGGAGCTGGCCAAGCACGGCATCCGCGCGAACTCGGTGTTACCCGGCTGGGTCGAGACGCCGATGACCGAAGGGGCCTTCGCGTGGGACCGTTTCCGCGAGCGCGTCCACCCGAGAATCCCGGTCCGCCGCTGGGGCCTGCCGAGCGATTTCGAATCCGTCGCCGTCTACCTCGCCAGCCCCAGCAGCGCCTACCACACCGGCGACACTCTGCTGATCGACGGCGGCTACAGCAAGTTCTGACGTGCTTCGGCCGCGGCGGTGTCATTCCAGCTGGGAAGGAGCCGGTTACCTTCGAGCGTCGGAGGTGGCAACGTGGAGGAGTGACCTCCCCTCGCATTCGCGGCATCATCGGGGTGCTCACCGCGTTGCTGGTGGTGTGCGCCGCGGCTCTCACGGCGGTCGTGGTCGGGAATCACGGTCCCGGCGGTTTCGATCGCGGCATCACCGATTGGGCCGTCACGCACCGCAACGGCACGCTGACACCGGTCGCGGTGACGGTCAGCGTGCTGGGCGGCACGCTCGCCATGACCGCCCTGGCCACTGCCACCTGCCTGGTCCTGTCCTGGCGGCGGCGCTGGACGGCGGCGGCGCTCGTCGCGATCACCGGGCTCGGCGGCGGGCTGCTCGTGCGCGGCGGCAAGCGACTGACCGACCGGGACCGCCCGCCCGTCGAGGAACACCTGATCAGCGTGTCCAACCAGGCGTACCCGTCCGGGCACAGCATGGGCTCGTTCGTCGTGGTCGGCATAGTCCTTGCGGTCGCGCTCCCCGCCATACACGGTTCCACCCTGCGTGTCTGCGCCGCGACCGCCGCCGTCCTCTTCGTCACCGCGGTCGGCCTGTCCCGTATCTACCTCGGCGTCCACTGGGCCACCGACGTCCTCGGCGGCTGGTGCTTCGGCGCGCTTTGGCTCATCCTCTGCTTGACCGTGTACCGGCGCTCGGTACCCGCCGACCGGGACGAGGGCCGGAAACCACCTACCGAGCAGGCAGTCGGACGTCGCCCGGACCCAGCGAGTGGGACTCTTTCTTAGCTGGCCCGACGGGCTTGGTCAGCGTGTGGACGTCCGAGACGGAGTGCCGTTATGGTCGTGTGCATGGGAGTTAGCGGGGGGCCTAACGGATCTGGCCGAAATCTATCAGTCGTGCCTGATGACGTGCAGGCGATCGGCCAGTACGTCTACAACATCGCCGACGCCATGAAGCAGGCTCTCGATTCCGCTGCCAGCGAGGTCGACAACCTGCTCACTTCCGACTGGACCGGCGACGCGGCCGACGAGTTCTCCACCGGGTGGACCGAAACCCGTGACGGCGGAACAAAACTCATGCAAGCGTTGACTTCTCTCGCCGAAAAGCTGGGTGTCACTGCGGCCAACTACAAGAGCACCGACACCGGCGGCGCATCCGGTCTCTCCAGCCTGGATCTGCCATGAGCTCTCAATTCAGCGTCGACCTCGAACGACTCGATCAGATCGTGTCGCGCCTCAACGGCCTGGCCGGGTTCTTACGCGATCACCTAGACGAACTCGACCACAAGGTCACTGCCTTGCACAGCGGCAGCTGGGAATCTGCCGCGGCCGGCGCCTACGCCGACGCGCACACGCAATGGCTCGCGGCCGCCCGCGAATTCGCCGACGGCGTCGCCGCCGTGAGCGATGCCGCGCAGAAAGCGCACGGACGCTATACCCGCGCCATCGAGGCCAACCGCCGCATGCTGCGGTCGGGGCAGGCATGATCGTCGACTGGCAGACCTACTACGACGCCGCCAAGAAATGCCATGACCTCGCCGACGACCTCCGCAAAGCCGACAAGCCGGTCCACGATGCGATCAAAGGTGAATGCGCGGGGATGGCCGGCGACGCCCCCGGCTGCAAACAGTGGGGTGAGGCGTACGACAAAGCCGCCCAGCAGACCATGCAGGCCTGCTCGAGCCTGGCCAACGCCCTCACCAACTACGGCGCGGTGCTGTATGCCAACGGCTACAACTACGCCATCGCCAACAAGAGCAACCCCGCCCCGCCCCGCATCCACGCCCAGGAAGTCGGCGAGTACAAGGTCAGCATCCCATCCTCGGTGGCCGACAATGGAGTCGGCTTCACCGACCACGGCGGCCTGAAGGAATTCCTGGACAAACTCGTCGCCAAAGTCCTCTCCGCCTTCGGCAAACTCCCCAATGGCGACCACACCAAACTCGACAAAGCCCACACCACCTGGAAAACCTTCGCCAACCACGACACCATCACCGGCGCGTCCGCCCGTATATCCGCCATTTCGGCACTGTTCGACGGCATGGACGACGCCACCAACCGGCAACTGCTCCAAGACCATTTCACGACTCTGAAAACCAGTGCCGACACCGTCAGCACCGCCGCGCAGAAAATGGCCGCACCCGTTGGCGACTACAAGAACGCGACCATCGCCCTCGGGAACGACAACGCCAAAGCGATCAACGCGCTGGAGCTGTCCATCAGCTTGATCGCGATAACCGCCGGTGTCGCTTTCCTGTTCAGCCTCGGCTCCTCCGCCGTCGCCGCAGCCGCCGCGATAGACGCCGACGTGGTCGCCACGATCAACGCGATCCAAACCTCCTACCGCGCCAGCCAAATGGTCCGAGTCATCGGTCTGACCAGTCTCGCCGCAGGGGCTGTCGGCACGATCGACGCCTTCCACGCTCTACCCGCCGTCGACCTCGACAAAGCCATCACCAACCTCGCCGCCATCATCGGCATGACGTCGACCATCGATGACGATCACCCCGGTGATTCCGATGAACCGGACTTCCGCCACAGCGAATACACTCAAGCCGAGATAGAAGAATTCATCAACGGACATACCGGCGACGGGAATCCGACGATGGACCGACCGACTCCCCAGCAAGTTCATGACGCCCTGACAAAAGGCACACCGGAACCGATGGGCGACGGACGCACAGCGGAGCAGGCCGAGCAATTTGTGTACAAGGGAGTCAAGGTGGTCGTGAACTACGAAATGCCATGGAAATCCACCGCCTGGAAACTGTGAGGAAAAGAATGTCGAACCCCGGGGATCGCGCGCATCGTCATTTCACCGAGGATGAGATAGTCGATATCAGGAGTCACCCGGTCACACTGAAATCGGGAGAGGAACGCGATGCGATCCGCTTGGCGGATTCATGGGAAGCGCACGTCGAGAAGATCGATCGCGACAGAAGCCTGCCCTGGTCGGACCGCACCGTCTGGAACGAATACGATCTCCACGCCGCTTACACTGTCCGGGATTACCTGGAAAGTGCCGTGAATCAATTGCCGACGATGCTCGCCGCCAAGGTGAATAATTATGTCTCCGATGCAGACAACAGATTTACGTCTATCACTGTCGAAGATTCAGGAAAGCGCATGGCAGCAGTCGCGAACATCGACACAACCGGACGTGGATGGTGGTGGTTCCGCATACCCGACTCCGGTCCGATCGTTGAAGACCTTGCTCGCTGGAGCCGATTCGAGAACAAATAGCCGATCGTCCGGAAGAGCGACCACCAGGGGCGGCGGTACGACGAGGAGAAGGCGGGATCCTTGCGGTGGAGCCCATCCGGTTGTTGAAGGTGGACCCACTACAGCCCGCTCAGCGGCCCGCCAGGATGCGCCCGAGAACCACACACGCTCAGCTGAAAATCCGGAGTAGCTCCCGGACCTGAGCCTCGAACGGGCTCAGTCCGGACGCCAGATCAAGGGAGTTGACCTACATAGCGCCTGGTCTGATAGAGTCGCGGACGCGCGTAGAGCAGTGCCGATGTAGTTCAATGGTAGAACTTCTGCTTCCCAAGCAGACAGCGCGGGTTCGATTCCCGTCATCGGCTCCACCACAAAACCCGTCCTGATCAGGGCGGGTTTTGTTTTGAGGTTATGCCCCTCTGGCAGAGCACTGCACCCTGCAGCTGTACCCAATGCACATTGCGGTGGTGTACTGCCGAACCGGGTGAGTCACCCGAGGTCAGCCGGGTCTGTTGCCGGACACGGCCGCTCGCCGATCCGTACACTCACCGGCGTGGTTCCCACCAATCGGCCGTTCCCACTGCGGCAGCCCGCATCGACGTCCGACCCATCCGCTATTCGCTCCAACGATTGGACGGCGTTCCGGCAGCTCGGGAACCTGCACGACCACTGGACTCTGAAATCTTGGGTCCCCGGCCAGTCCTGCTACTACTGGTATCTCACTTTCGACGATCCCGCGCTGACCGATCTCGCCGAGCGGTGTCAGAAGACTCTCGCCGACGACGGGATCGACCCGGTCCCCCTCGACGCTCTGCACATGACGCTGCTCAGCGTGGGCAAGGTCGGCGAAGTGTCCGACAGAGAGCTCGCGGATATCACGGATGCCGCACGTTCACGGCTAGCCGACATTGCGCCGTTCGACATCGTTGTCGGGCCACTGGCCGGGTCCCGCAGTGCGCTGCGGTTCTCGGTCACTCCATGGGACAACCTGCTCAGGTTGCACCGTTCCCTTCGTGAGGCGACCGCCGCGCACCGGCCGACGAGCCGCCTCGCCGAAACGACCGAGTTCCGGCCGCACCTCGGGATCGGCTACCTCAACCGACCTAGGGACTCTGCGGCGCTGATCGCCGACGTCGCCGTGCTGCGAGAGTTGCCACCGGTCACCGTGCGCACGAGCCAGGTGGACCTCGTCGAGCTACGCCGCGACGGTCGTCAGTATCGCTGGACCGACCGCGCCGTGCTCCCGCTCGGCAGCCCCTAGCCCTCTGGCGCCGAGAACCCTCGCGCGGACGACGACCACTTTCGCAGCGAGTCGAGATATTCGCCCGCACCGTGTGCGGGGATCGTCCCGATGATGGCGCCGAGTTCGTGAGCCCGCTGCCAAACCGAGCGGATCGGGCGATCGCTGGACGCTTCGAGCGCCTCGACACCAAGACGTGCGGCCCGCTCGACATCGCGATGCCGACCGGCACCGAGCAGCGCGGCCGCCATGTCGAGCCGCACCAGAGACCGGCTCCACGCCGACTCCGACTCCGCGACTCGATCCTCGACCTGCTGGCCATACTCGAGGCAGCGCTGATAGTCACCGGCCGAGAGGAATGCGGTGGCCGCGTTCGCCATCAGCCGCGCCTCGCCGTAAGGAGCGAACGTCAGGGCGGGAGTGAGCTCCGGGCCGGTGGCGAGCGCTACCGCAATGGTGGTCGCCGCATCGATCGCGGCGGCGACACCGGCCGAGTCTCCGACTTTTCCGAGAGCACGAGCGAGCCCATTCGAGTACAGACGGACGGCCTGCGGGCCACCGTTCGCCAAATCCAATCCCTGGTAAGCCGCCCGTACCGCTGCCGCGTAGTCACCTTGGTAATAGGCGCAGAAGCTTTCGGTGCCCTTCACCCACGCCTGCAGATCGGTATCGCCCAGCAACTCGCCAATGGCGAACGCCTCGCGGCAATACATCCGAGCGTGCCCGAATCGGCCGCGGTTGACCGCCATATAAGCGAGCACGCCCGACAGGCGGCCCGCGATCGAGTAGAGCGCGTGCAACTGGACGGGGTGTCGACGCTGCCCGAGCATCGCATCGACCTGATGGCGCGCCGTGATCACCTCCGGCGCCAGTCGGCGCGGCCCCTCCAGTTCATAGCGATCTACGACGTCATCGACTGCCAACGTGAGGATGTCGAGAACACTCCCGTCCGCGTCGAATTCGGACAACCCCTGCACCCGCCGCGCAATATCTGCTGGACTCTCAAAGGTGTCGGCGACCGTCCGAATGCGCGTCGGGCGCGGCTCCGGCATGAGCTCAGCTTCGAATCGCGCCCGCTCGACATCGGTGAGCCGATCGAGCATGGTGTCCATGGCCGCGGCGTACTTGCCTGACAGCTGGATTGTTTCGCGCCGCGTCTCCCACTTACGTACCGCTGCAACAGTGAACCCGAGGATCTCGGCGAACTCCGGCTGGCTGACCCGCAATGCCGCAGTGCGTAGTGCACGAACCTCGACCCCCGTCCACTTGGTCACGATCATCTGATCTGCCCATCTGTGCGTCCGTCCGTGAGCGTCAGCGTAGGCCTTCCGTAGTAGTCGCGTGGCTTCGATCGCCGGTATTTCCGCTGGAGAGTGTTGAAAGGCACCCGACGCCGGGTGATGCCAGCCCATCGGCAGCACCGAGTCTCCAGGCCGATGGCAAGAGCCCCGGCGCCGGGTGCACACCAACACACACCAGCAGCGAGGACGGTATGACCGCAAAGGCAGCAGACCCTCAGCGAGGCACTACGGCGATCGGCGAACTGACTGACCGGGTCGGATACACGCACATCGAGATGCCAACACCCGGCGACGGGACCGAGCGTGGCCACGGGATATGCGTCCTCGCACGTGTTCACGGGCGCCACACTGCGGCGATCGCCGATCAGTTCCACATGCCCGAGCCGATAAGGGACGCGATGACCGCAGTGTCCGGCGGGAGCACGTCTGTCCGGAACGTCCGGCTTTCGGCGGCGTGACCAGTGGAGCACCGCCCCTCGGCCGCACTCGAAGCCGTACGCGCCGTATTCGAAGCCGACGACGCGGCGAAGCTTGCCATCGCCCGCAAGGATGGCCCGTTGTGGATGGCTGTGGACAAACCACAGACCTGGGTATTGGTCGCCGAGGACGGGACCCCAGGCGATGAGTTCACGATCGCCGGCCCGATATTCGGCGCGCCGGAGCTGTACGAGGGTGATGCCGAGTGAACGGGTGGGTCACCTTCGCGATCGGTCTCGGCGCCGCGCTCGTGGTCATGGCGCCGGTAGTCGCGGCCTCGATGTGGTGGCAGGCTCCCACCGATCGTGAGGCCGTCGAAGCGCACGTCGCGGAGCAGCGAATGGATAACACGTTGTGGGCAACAGCTTTCCCGCATGATGCACCGGACCACGACCTCGGCATCCGCGAAGCCCACATGACGATGCAGCGGCACCGGAATTGCGATATCGCGTTGTGCCGCCGCAAGCGAGCGGCCTGGCAGACGCTCGTCGACGCGAAACGGATCCGCCCGGACACATCGCGCCAGAAGTAGGCACAGGATCGACCGCGAGTGGCACATGGTTGAGGCGAATCGCGAGTAGATCCTCCGTCATGTGCCACTCAACGAGGAGACAGTCGGTAGAGGGAGGTTGTTTCCGCTGCGCGGGCGGTGTGGAGCGGGGAGGTGGGGTTGTGGGCTCGGTGGTGGGTGGGGTGGGTGGTGAGTTGGGCGGTGATGTGGAGGCCTGCGGTAGTGATGCGGGTGAGGAGTTCGTCGTGGGAGCGTAGGCCGAGGTGTTCGGGCAGGTCGGAGAGGATCAGCCAGCCTTCTCCGCCTGGGTTCAGGTGGGCTTGGAGGCCGGAGAGGAAGGCGCGCAGCATGGACGAGTTCTCGTCGTAGACGCCGCTTTCCAGCGCCGAGGTCGGCGTGCCGGGAAGCCAAGGGGGGTTGCATACCACGAGGTCGGCCTTGCCATCCGGGAAGAGAGCCGGGCCTCGCACGTCGACGGATGACATGCCCAGCCGACCGAGGTTGGCGCGGGCACAGGTCAGCGCACGAAGACTGTTGTCGGTAGCGGTGATTCGCCGGATTCCACGACGGTCCAGGATCGCGGCGAGCACGCCGGTGCCCGTGCCGAGATCGAAGGCCGTCTCGGCTCGTGCGGGTAGCGGCGCGGACGCGACGAGATCGACGTACTCGCCGCGGACCGGGGAGAACACGCCATAGTGCGGATGGATGCGGTCGCCGAGCGCGGGCACGTAAACGCCCTTCTCCCGCCACTGCGCCGCACCGAGCACGCCGAGCAGTTCGGTGAGCGCCACCACCATGCGCCCGTGCGGCGCTCCGTACGCCTCGGTGCACGGGCCCCGCACATCGGGAGCGCGGCGCAACGCCAGCGAATAGTCGTCTTCAAGGAGCACGAGCAACTTGCCGAGCACCTGCGCGCGCCGGCGACGCGACGCGCGATACCGCTGGAACGCTTCGGCCGGACCGTCGCCGACCGAAACCCTCCGATCGATTCGCCGCCCCATCGCACGCAGCAGTTGCCGCGCATTGTGGAAATCACCGCGCCACAGCAGACCGGTCCCGGCTCGCGCCATTCGGCAAGCCGCGTCGGCGGTGATCCAGTCGTTCACCACCACAAGGGATTCGGGCGGCGGCGCGCCGTTCTCGGAATGCCAGCCTGCGGTCGGGCAGGTGTTGTCGTCTTCGGTCCAGCAAACGGTGGACACCGCGTACTCCTCGTGATCGAACGTGCGTGGGCACGACGAGCACTTCGCCGCGGAGTCGCGAAAAGACCTGTGCGCTATCGCACAGGGATCACTCGAGGTTCGTCTAGACCCGCGCCGAAGTGCGCGGGAAGTCGCCGAGAACCATGCCGAGCGTCATGACCGGACCTTTCCGTAAAGAGACACCAGAGTCTCCCACAGCCCTGATCCAGGCCGACGTCCGGACCTGATGCGACGAGCATCGCATGCCGTCGCGGCTTCCGGACCATCGAGCCACCGGGACGTCACCCCGGTTTCGCGCACACCGGAGGGCCGTCAGGCTGCGCCGTTCGCCGGTTCGGCGTGCAACCGGCGGAACTTGCTGCCGTGGAATACCAGCGGGTCCACGTCGGTGCGGGTGGCGATGCGGTGGATGCGGAGGATGACCACCGCGTGGTCGCCTGCCGGGACGTGAGCTTCCTGGACACCCTCGATCCAGGCGGACGCGCCGTCGATGAACACGGCGTCGCCGGAACCGCGGTGCAGTTGGATGTCGCGGAAGCGGTCGCCGTCGCGGGTGCCCAGCGTGCGGGCGGCGGCCTGCTGGTCGGTGCCGAGCAGGCTGAGGCCGAGGTGGCTCGCGGCGGCGAGCTTGGGCCAGGTGGCCGAGGAGTTCTGCACGCAGAACGAGACCAGCGGCGGATCGAGCGAGACGGGCACGAACGTGCTCACCGCCAGGCCGTGCGGGGTTCCGTCGATTTCGGCGCACACGGCGACGACGCCGCTGGGGAAGTTGGCGAACGCGCGACGCAGACCGGCTCCGTCGGCGGGGAATTCGAACAGGTCATGCATGATTCGCAGCCTTCGAGCTGTGGGCCAGTGCCTGGGCGACCGAACGCCACCGACCACTGTACCGGTCGATAACGCCGTCCTCGGCGAATGTGCGATCGGACAGGTAGAGCCCGGGCAACGCGGCGGTGGCCCCGATTTCGACGAGCACGGGCTTGAGCAGCAGGTCGGGAGCGAGGGCGTGGGCCGGTCCCGCGCCGAGCATGACCGGGACCGCGAGCACGCCTTCCAGGCCGGTCCCGCCCTCGAACTGTTCGAGGAACAGCTTGAGCAGACCGGTGTAGGTCGCCTTGAAGGTGGGGCTGGCGAAGACGACGAGCTCCGAGCCCGCCACGGTGCGTACCGCCTCGGCCACGGCCGCGTCACCCCAGCTGAGCAGGGCGGGGCCGAACTCGACCAGGTCGATCACGGTGGGCTCCACCTCCGGCCGCAGCCCTCTCGCGACCAGGGTGGCCGCGGTGAGCGTGCGTGAGGCGGGTTTCGGGTTTCCGACGACGACAGTGACTGTCATTTCGTCTCCTTTCAGATCACACCGTGGAGCGGTGGCGCGGCGTCGTGCAGCAGTGCCCGGCCGATGTGCTGGTACTTCCAGCGCACCGGATCGTGCAGGGTGTGCGTGCGCGCGTTGCGCCAGAAGTGGTGCAGGTTGAGATCCGCCGCCGCGCTGCGCGTTCCGGCGACTTCGAACAGCGCGGCCGACACGTCGTTGGCGGCGCGGTCGGCGAGTATCTTGGCGGTCGCTACGGCCAGCGACGACTGGGCGATGTTCGCGGCGCTCGGATCGATCCTGATGGCCGCGTCCAACGCCCAGCCAGCCGATGAGAGGGTCGCCTCCGCGGCGGTCACCGCGACGGACAATTCACCGAAGCGCTGGATCAACAGCGGGTCGTCCACCGCGTTCGCCACCCCCGCCTCGAACCACGGGCGACTCTTGGTGCGCACGAATTCCGTTGCCGCGGTGAGGGCGCCTCGGGCGATGCCGGTGTCGATGGCGGCGTGCAGCAGCTGCGCGAACGCGCCGTAGCCGGTGGGTGCTCGCACCGCGCCGGAGCGGGGAATCACCTGGTCACGATCGACGAGCACACCGTCGAACGACACCGTTCCGCTACCGGTGGTGCGCTGCCCGATCCCGTTCCAGTCGTCCACGACGCGCACGCCGGGAGTGTTGGCGGGCAGGTAGGCGATGTACTCACCGGGTTCGAGACCGCTGCGCCCCTCCGGGTCGTCCAGCCGGGTCAGCACCGCGAACAGATCGGCGAACAGCGAGCCGGTGCAGTAGTACTTCACGCCGTCCACCCGGAATCGATCATCGACCGGCCGCAAGGTGGTGGCGATGTCGGCGACGGTCGCGCCCCCGCGCTCGGACTGCGCGTTGGCGATGCGCCCGCCGTCGAGCACCCGCCCGAAGTACCGCTCCTGCTGCTGGGCCGTACCCGCGAGCCGGAGCAGGTTCACATACACGAAGTGGCTGTGCGGGATCTGCGCGATATTGGGATCTGCCGTGGCGAGAATGCGCGTCACTTCCGCGACCGCGCTCGGCGGCAGATCCGCGCCGCCGTGCGCGGCGGGGACGGTGATCGCGAGCAGGCCGCTGGCCGCCAGCCGATCGACCTCCGCGTACGGCAGCGCGCGCTCCCGGTCGCGTTCGGCGGCTCCCGGCGCGAAGTCCGCCGCGAGCCGCTGTGCGACCGCGAACGCTTGTGCCGCCGACAGGATGCGATCGGCGGCGACCGCGGTCATCAGTTCACCGCCGCGACGGGCCGCTGCGCGGCTTCCAGCTCACGCACCAGCGGGAGCACCTTCGCGCCGAAGTATTCGATCTCCTCCTGGAAGTGCAGGAAGCCGCCGAGAATCAGGTCGACGCCGAGCTGCTTGTAGGCGACGATCCGCTCGGCCACCTGCTCCGGCGTGCCGATCAGCTGGGTGCGGAAACCGTCGTTGTACTGCACCAGGTCCTCGAACGTGGAATCGGCCCACATGCCCTTGCGGTCCTTGGTGGACGCGCCCGCCTGTTGCACCGCGTCGCGGAAGCCTTCCACCGCGGGCTTGTTCGCCTTCTCGACGATCTCGCGCAGGGTGTCGCGAGCTTCCCGCTCGGTATCGCGGGCGATGATGAAGCCGTTGAGCCCGAATCTCACCTCGCGGTCGTGGGCGCGGGCGACGGCGCGCAGGTCGTCGAGTTGCTCGGTGACGCCGTCGAAGTCCTTGCCGTTGGAGAAGTACCAGTCGGCGTAGCGGCCGCCGTTGCGCCGGGCGGCGGTCGAGTTGCCGCCCTGGAAGAGTTCGGGATTCGGCCGCTCGGGGGTGTTCAGCGGCTTCGGCTTCAGGGTGAAGTCCCGGATGCGGTAGAAGTCGCCGCCGTAGTTCACGTTGTCTTCGGTCCAGATCTTGCGGATCACTTCGAGGAATTCGGCGCTGCGCCGGTAGCGCTCGTCGTGCTCGAGCCACGGTTCGCCGAGCGCGGTGAACTCACCGGCGAACCAGCCGGACACGACGTTGATGGCGAACCGGCCATTCGACAGGTGGTCGGCGGTGGCGCCGAACTTGGCCAGCACCGCCGGATGCCACAGCCCGGGATGCACGGCCGCGATGACCTTCAGCCGCTCGGTCGCGCCGAGCAGCGCGAGACTGAAAGAGGTCGATTCGTGCTGGTACTCCGCGCCGTAGGAGGCGGTGTAGCGCACCTGGGACAGCGCGTAGTCGAAGCCGTTGTTCTCCGCTGTCTGCGCGAGCTTCTTGTTGTATTCGAAATCCCAGCTGGTGCGCTGTTCGATATCGCTGGTGACCAGTCCCCCGCTGACGTTGGGCACCCAGTAGGCGAATCGGATCTGCTCGGCGATCTGCTCCGTGGTCATAGCTGCTCCATGGTTATCGGGGGTAGCCGTCGGATCGGAGGCCGGACGCCACGCATGCGTCCGGCGCTCCTTTCACTCCAGCACCGGCCCCCGGTCGGGACGAGGTTTTGAATCTGCGCGATTCGGATCAGGCGTCGGCGAGCGCGGGCGAGTAGCTCGACCTGGCGAACTTGCCCGCGGGCGTGAACCGGCCCAGTAGCGCGGCGGCGTCCTCGCCGGTGACCCGTGTGATGAACTCGTTGACCGCCTCCGGCGAGTCGACCGGCAGGAACGGCTGCGGCCGGTGCAGCAGGCCGACCAGCGCCGAAGCGAACGCCGGGTCGACGGCCGCCGCGGCGAAGAACGCGTTGCCGACCTCGGCCAGTTCGGGATCGCTGAGGAACAGCCTGGTCACCTTGTTCGCCGCGTCGGCGCGCGCGGCGAGGAACGCGGCGTACTGCCGCGCGATCCACGCCTCGTCGAAGGGTCCTTCGTGCACGGCGGCCGCCGCGACCAGCCGCTGCGCCTGGATAAGGCCGCTCTGCGCGCCCTGCCCGGCAATCGGGTCGTAAGCGATGGCGGTGTCACCCAGCGCGGCGACCACGTGGCCCCCCGCGGTGCGCCCGACCCCCGACCGCACGACCGGGCGCACCGCCCCCTTCAGCCACGAGTGCGGATCCTCGGGGATGGTCTTGGTCGCCAGTACCTCCGGCAGGTCCCACTCGATGTAGTCGCGGTAGAGGTCCTGCACGACCCGGTGCGCCGACTCGGCGGAGTCGGCCCCGGCGAATCGCTTCTCCCAGTCACTGCCGGGCCGCGCCCAGCCGAGGAAGGCCCAGCTCGGCCCCGCGTCCTTGTGCAGGTACGGGCCCCACCAGCCCTCGCCCTGGTCGGCGAGGATGGAGAAGCCGCTGTGCGCGCCGCCCGCCACGCTGCGATGCGCGAAAACATTTTCGTCGTGGCCGAGGCCGGTGACGACGACGGTGAGCAAGGACCGCTGCGGCGCGTCGTAGGGGGTGCGCTGCGCGTCGACGGGGAACAGGTCCGACAGACCGCCGCGGCCGGTCGCGACAAGGGTGAGGTCGTTGGCGGCGGCGATGCCGTCGAGCGTCTCCGGCGTCACTTGCTCGACCACGAACCGGCCGCCGCGCTCCAGGAACGCGGTGAGCCGCTCGTCGGCCTTGAGCCGGGTGTCCACCGCGACGCCGACGTATCCGTCGAAATGCCCGTCGAATTGGATCAATTCGGGACGATCGGGGCCAGGTCCGGCGATGCGCACGCTCAAGCCGGTGTGCCGGGGCGCCCGCGCGGTGTAGCTGTCCAATCCGAGCGCGGCCTCCGCCTGCTGGGTCTCACCGAATTCGAGCGCCGTGCCGGTGGCGGGCACGTCGTCGCGTAAGGCGCGCTGATCGCGCTCACTGTAAAGGGTGACTTCGAAACCGGCGTCGAGAAGTCCTAGCGCCGCAGTGACGCCGGTCTGTCCGGCGCCGATAACCGCGGCCGAACGAGTGGAACGGGATACGGGTTGCTGCGAAGTCATGCAGGGATGATGCGATGGACGCGCGGTGCTCGCAGAGTGTTGCGATCACCGAGAATCAATAAGCAGACAGCGAATTCGCAGCGCGTACCATTCGGCCCATGTCGTTTGTCGTCGCCGACCTCACCGGAGACCGCACCGAGCGGTACCGCCAGCTCGCCGCCCAGGCCGAAGCGCTGGTCGCGGGTGAGGCCGACCGCATCGCCAACGCCGCCAATCTCGCCGCGCTGGTATTCCACGCATTATCGGATGTGAATTGGGTGGGTTTCTATTTCTACGATGGGCGAGAACTCGTCGTCGGCCCGTTCCAGGGCAAACCCGCCTGTGTGCGCATCGCGCTGGGAAAAGGCGTGTGCGGCACGGCGGCACAGACCAGAAGCACCCAACTCGTACCCGATGTGCATGCCTTCGAGGGACATATCGCTTGCGATGCCGATACACGTTCGGAAATAGTCGTGCCGTTGGTCCGCGACGATGCGCTGATCGGAGTATTCGATCTCGACAGTCCGCGCCCCGAGCGCTTCGACGACATCGATCGTGCGGGGCTGGAAGCGGTAGCCGAGATATTTCTCGCGGCGATCTGATTCGTCGCCCGGAAAGCCGGACGGCGCCGGGCCCCGAAGGCTCCGGCGCCGTGCGAGCACATTACGAGGTCGCCTCGACCGTCGCTCCCGGCCGAGAGACCGTATCCGGCAGGGCCGTCGATCCCGGGCCGCTCAACCGGTAGCTCGCGCCGCGATGGTCGGCGGGCAATCGATCGCCCGCGCCGAACAGCGCGTTGCGTAGCGTGCCCGGCGTGTACTCCGGGGCGTACGCGCCTCGGGCGGTCAGCACCGGGACCACGTGCCGGACGATGTCTTCGAACGTTCCCGGGGTGATCGCGTAGGCCAGGTTGAAGCCGTCCAGGTCGGTTTCGGCGGCCCATTCCTGGAGCAGGTCGGCGACCGTCTCCCCGGAACCGACGAAGACCGGGCCCATGCCGCCGATGCCAGCCCACTTGCCGATGTCGCGGACGGTCCATTCCCGCCCGTCGTCGTCGAATTCCTGGAACGCCGCCACCGCCGACTGGATCGCGTTGCTTTCGACTTGGCCGATCGGGTCGTCGAGGTCGTAGCGGGACAAATCGATGCCCATCCAGCCGGACATGAACACCAACCCGCCCTCGACGCTCGCGTAGGACAGGTACTCCTCGTGCTTGCGCCGCGCCGCCTCGTCGGTCGCGTCGGTGATGATCGTCGCGAGCGCGTAGATGCGCGCGGCGTCACGGGGGCGGCCTGCCGCCGCCAGCGCGTCCCTGATCCGGGAAACCGTCTGCGCGAGCACTCGTTTCGACGGACCGGCGATGAAGATGGCCTCGGCGTTCTCGGCCGCGAAGCGCACCCCGCGCGCAGACGCCCCCGCCTGGTAGATCACCGGCGTGCGTTGCGGCGACGGCTCCGACAGGTGGATGCCCGGCACGGTGTAGTGCGTGCCGCGATGACCGATGTGGTGCACCTTGGCCGGGTCCACGTAGACGCCCGCGCTCGCGTCGCGGACCACCGCGTCGTCCTCCCACGAGCCTTCCCACAGCTTGTACAGCACCTCGAGGTATTCATCGGCCTGGTTGTAGCGCTCGTCGTGGTCGAGCTGGTCGGCCGCGCCGAAATTGCGTGCGGCCGACGGCAGATAGCCGGTCACCACATTCCAGCCCAGCCTGCCGTTGGTGAGATGGTCGAGCGTGGACAGCCGCCGCGCGAACGGGTACGGGTGCTCGAATCCGGTGCCGGTGGTGATGCCGAACCCGAGATGCTCGGTCACCGCCGCCATGGCGGAGACCAGCAGCAGCGGGTCGGCAACCGGGATCTGCGCGCCTTGGCGCAGCGCGGCGATGTCGTTGCCGCCGTAGACGTCGTAGGTGCCCAGGACGTCGGCGATGAAGATGCCGTCGAAGCGGCCGCGTTCGAGCAGCTTCGCCAGCTCCGTCCAGTAGCCCAGCTCCTTGTATCGGTGCGATTGGTCGTCGGGATGCCGCCACAGCCCCGGGGACTGGTGGGCGACGCAGTTCATGTCGAATGCGTTGAACCGGATCCGGCGGGTCACTGCGCGGCTCCGCCGGCCGGTGTACGCTCGCCCGCGCTCCAGGCGCACGGCAGATCGGCGCCGTTGAGCAGGTGATCGCCGATCGCCCGCGCCTTCTGGATCGCCGGGTTGTGCACCGAGATGGTGCGGGCGTTACGCCAGTGCCGATCCAGCCGCAGCTGTTCGGAAACGACCGAAGCGCCACCCACTTCGAACAGCAGCGACGTGGCGGGCAGCACCAGATCGATGACGGCGAGCTGGGCCCGGGCCGCCGCGAGTTCGGCGGCCACCACCGCGCTCTCGTCCTTCGCGCCGCCCGCCAGCACTCCGTCGAGCACGTCGGCGACGGCGAGCACACTGGCCTCGGCGGCGAACGCGGCCGCCGACAGCCGCCCGATCACCTGTTGCACCAGCGGATCGTGCCGCGGCAGGTCGGCGGCGGAGTGTGTGTAGCCGCGGGTACGCGCCGCGACCCACTCCCGGATGTCACGCTCGGCGCGCTTGGCGATGCCCGCCAGCACAGCGAGCTGGACCAGTTGCAGGTAGGAGGTCGCGTACGTCGGCCCGGGCGCGCCGTAGCCGGGACCGAGGATTCGGTCTTCGCTTACCGCTACATTGGTGAATTCCGTTGTCCCACTGGCGGTCAGCCGCTGGCCGAAGCCGTCCCAGTCGTCGTGCTGACGCACACCCTCGGCGTTCGCGTCCACCAGCACCCCGACGCGCTCACCGTTCCGGTCGGCGGCGGCCAGAATGTAGTCCGCGTACAGCGAACCCGTGCTGTAGTACTTGACACCATTGAGCAACCAGCGCCCGCCGTCCTCGGTCAGCGTGGTGCGGTAGCGGTCCACCGCGCCGACACCTGGTTCGGTGATCGCGTTGCCCACCAGCGTGCCTTCGGCCACCGCGCGCAGCCACCGCTCCCGCTCGGGCCCTTGCTCCGCGAGGAGTTGATCCTCGACGAACGAGAAGTGCACCCGCAGCGCCTGCGGCAGATTCGATTCCGCGGCGGCGAGTTCGATGAGCAACCGGAACAGCTGCCGGACGGTGACGCCGTAGCCGCCGAACTCGACCGGAACGCGCAGCGCGCCGAATTTCGCCGCGCGCAGCAGTCCGACCTCGTCATAAGGAAGCGTGCGATCGATTTCTCGCGTCACGGCGCCCTGGGCGATCTGGTCGAAGATCGGGCCGAAGATCGCATCCAGTTCGGAATCGGTAGTGGATTTCGCCTCGGTGGTCGTCATCAGCCCACCATCGCGCACCGCGCGCGGTCGCTCACGGGTTGCGCGCAGCGCGATCGAAATGCTCGCCGGAGCGCGGAGATCGACCCGCTCGAGTGCGCGAGGTCCCGGCCAGGTCGACTTGTCCGCGTGCGTTGGACAGCGCGGTGACGACATCAAGCGGTACCGCTGTCGGTACCCGCCGCTACAGTCGCGACGTGGCTGGTTCGGCGACCTTGCGCGTGCTCGCACTTCGCTTGACCGCCACCACCACGATCACCAGCACACCGAGCACCACACCACCGAAACCGAGTGCGAGCGCACCGAACAGTGTGCCGACGAACGACGAGCCGAGACCCTGTCCGATGGCGACCGTCACCTCGGAACTACCCGCCGTGGTCACGCGATAGGCGCCCGGCTTCGCGGCCTCGAACGAGAACCCGGCCCGTCCCTCGTGGCTGCCGAAGGAATACGTGATGGTTGCGTCGCGCTTCTGCAACTCCAGGTGCTTGCCGTCCGGATCGAGCACCCGCAGGTTGACCGTGCCGGAGGGGCCCCGGGACGATGCCCCGGCGTACTCGAAATACACGGTGTAGCCGCCGGACTCCGCCAAGTTCACCATCCCGGAGCCGGGCACCTTGACCCGCTGGAAGTCGTCGATCCGGCCCGAGGTCTGCAGGAAGCCGAAAGCGCCGAGGACGATCCCGCCGATGACGCCGAGGCCGATCAGCGCGCCACCCAGCGCGAACCAGCGACCGGATGGGCTGATCGGTTGCGCGGTCGGCGATCCCACCGGACTCGGCGATGTCGGAAAAGGCGGCTGTGACACGGTCGAATCCTCGGCTTCTGGTCGACACCCGCGTCGACGTAGCGACAGCGTACGGCCTGATCAACCGCCTCGCTACGCGAATCGTCGACCGCCCCGGCGGGCCGGAACTCAGCGCGTCTGAGCCGCCGACATGCACTCGCTCGCGATGCGACCGCTGGCAGCGCGCGCCTTGTCCGCGTCCTCTTTGCTCATCCCCAGCGTTTCCTGGTTGGGAGACTTGGTGTCGTACTCGTCGCTGGTCATGATCCGCAGTCCGGCCTGCGAAATGCCCTGGTCGACGAACACTTTCGCCGCGCATTCGGCCAGTTGCTTGTTCTTGAGGCCCTTGTCCTGCAACGACTTGGCGAGATCGGCCTGCGTCACCGTGGGCGCCGCCGTGTCCTTGTCGCTGCCGCATGCCGCGAGCACCGGCAGCGCGATCAGCGCCGCGGCGATCATGCAGATCCGCACCTGACTCCTCTTCCTCGACTGGCCACTGTCGGTGGCGTGGCCACCATAATGCCGTCCGGCCTTCAGCGGTAGTCGCGCGCGGTCTTTGCCCAGGAGGCCTCAGAGGTCCATGGCCGCGCGCAACGCGGTGTCGAGCCGCTCCAGCGTGTCGGTGTCCACCACGTCCACCCGCTCGGCCAGCCAACCGCGGAAGATGCGCCCGATGTTCCCGGCATGCACCCAGCCGTGTTCCTCCACCGGAACCGCGAGGATGTCCTGCGGATCGTCCTCGACCACCTCGGCCGCGATCAACCAGGGGCGCGGCGATTCGTTGATGCCGTCACTGCTGATGAGCACGACCGTTCGGCGGCGCGGCGAACCATGCGGGTTGTAGATCCACAGTTCACCCCGACGCACGCATCGCCTCCTCGGCGGCCGCCAGTTCGGCCGCGTCCGCGGCGGCCTCGGCGGTCACATCCGACACCGGACCGACGCCGGTGCGCACGGCCTCCCGTCGCGCGGCCTTCGAAATCCAAGCCGACGGCGACATTCCCGCGCGGGCGGCCGCCTGCTCGGCATACGACCAAGCGGCTTCGTCCAGCGAAAGGGTGACCTTACGCGTTGCCATACCAATTATCCTACCGACATTGCCGGGTACGGCACCAGCCCTCGGCGACGACCGCGTCAGCGCGCTCTGGCCGATTCCCAGCGCGCCACCGGAAGCAACTCGCACTGCTCGCTGCCGGTGAGCGCATGGCGGCGGCCGCGGCGCTGCCGATATTCAGCGCAGCGCGAGCGGCGTCTCGGACTCGACGCGGGTCAGCTTTCGCGGGTTGCGGACGAAGTAGAGGCCGGTGATGTGGTCGTCCTCGACGTGGAAGGCCATGATGCCGTCGAGCACGCCGTCCAGGCGCAGCGCCAATGCGGGTTGTCCGTTGATCAGAACGGTTTCGCGGCTGAGAACGGCCTCGACCTTGCCGGTGCCGCCGGTGATGTAGCGGGCGACCTTCTCCGCGCCGATGACGGGGTGCAGCGCGGCTCGCTTGATACCGCCGCCATCGCTCATGAGGACGACATGCGGGGCGAGCACGTCGAGCAGGCCTTGTGGATCCCCCGATTCGAGCGCGCGCCCGAACGCCTCCACCGACGCGCGGATCTGGCTGGGCGACACCACCGAACGCGGGCGGCGGGCCTCGACGTGGCGGCGGGCGCGGTGCGCGATCTGGCGGACGGTCGGCGGGTTCTTGCCGACCGCGGCCGCGATCTCCTCATAGCCGAGGTCGAAGACCTCGCGCAACACGAAAACAGCACGTTCGGTGGGCGAGAGCGTCTCGAGGACGAGCATCATCGCCATCGAGATGTTCTCGGCGAGTTCGACATGCTCGGCGACGTCGGGTGCAGTGAGCACGGGTTCGGGCAGCCAGGGGCCGACGTATGCCTCTCTGCGGCGCTTCATCGTGCGTAGCCGGTTGAGCGACTGCCGGGTAGTGATCCGGACCAAATAGGCGCGTTCGTCGTCCACCTGCTCGGTGTCGGCTTTCACCCAGCGCAGCCAGGTCTCCTGCAGAACGTCCTCGGCGTCGGCGGACGAGCCGAGCATCTCGTAGGCGACGGTGAACAACAGGTCGCGGTGGGCGACGAAAGCCTCGGTCGCGTGGTCGCTCATCTTCTCGACCCTTCTCCTCGGGGGTTGGCTGCGTTCGGTCCGGGCCGTCAGCTCGTGAAAGGTTCGAGGGCGAACCGGCCCCACGCGATGAACACCGCGATCGCGAGATACACCGAGTTCAGCACGACGAACTTGTACTGCCCGAGCCGGCCGTGGGTGATCATCGCGCCGACCATGAGCCCGACCCAGCAGACCGCCGTGACCGGCACCAGCACCGGCGCGATGTCGAGCACGGCGGGCAGGATCAGACCGGCCGCCGCCAGGATCTGCCGGAGACCCAGACCTTTGACGAAGCCGTCGCCGGCCGCCGCGGTCCATTCCCCGCCAGGTGACGCGGCGAGCTTCTCCCGTGGAACGAACGCCTTGGTGATGCCGCCGAAGAGGGCGAGCGCGGCCAACAGTGCCGTAGCGATCCACAGTGCGATGTTCATCGGGAACTCCTTCGTATCCAGCGTGTCGGCATCCAGACACCGCGCGAGCGAGCACTGTGACAAGCCAGTGAGCTAGATCACCGCCGGATGGGGACGTGCCGCGTCGAGCCCGCACTGTCAGAAATAGCCGTGCCTCGCCACTCCAGCCGGTGGCTGCTGCGCGATACCAACTGATGACAGGTGACTGCTGTTAGGGTTGGCGGATGACGACGTTGCACCATCACCGCGTCGGCGCGGGCGAGCCGCTCGTGCTGGTACACGGGGTCGGAAGCCGGTGGCAGGTGTGGGAGCCGATCATCGACACACTGGCCGCGTCGTACGAAGTGATCGCCGTCGACCTGCCCGGCTTCGGCGGTTCGACGCACCCGCTCGCGCACAACACCGTGCCCAACCTCACCGACGCGCTCGACGAATTCCTCGCCGCGCAGGGGATCGAGCAACCGCATCTCGCGGGCAACTCGATGGGCGGGCTGATCACGCTGGAATTGGGCGCTCGCGGGCTGGCTCGCTCGGTGACCGCCTACTCGCCGATCGGCTTCTGGAACACCGCCGGTCGGGTGTGGTGCCAGCAGTCGCTGGGTAAGTCACGGGCGTTGGCGCGCAAGCTGCGGCCCGCCCTCCCGTCCGTCCTCGGCACCGCCGCGGGACGGACCGTCTTCCTCTCCCTGGTGTTCGGCAAGCCCTGGGCGCTGGATGCGAAGGTGGCACTGGACACGGCCATCGGCGCTGCGGACGCGGCCGGATTCGACGAGGCGATCGCCTCGTTCACCGATGTCCAGCTGCCCGAAATCGACTCCCTCGCCGACATTCCGGTGACCATCGCATGGGGCAGCCGCGACATCCTGCTCACCTACGCGACCCAGAGCCGCAAGGCACGCAGCGTGCTACCGGACGCCGAGCACGTCACGCTGCGCGGCAGCGGGCACACGCCGTTCTTCGACGACCCGGCCGGATGCGCCCAGGTGTTGCTCGAGACGGTCACTCGCCAGCGCTAGACGCCCGTCCGTTCAGCCCGCGGGCGGGTCGAGCAACGTGTCAGCGGATGCCGTGCCGAGCAAGACGCGCACGGCATTGCCCCACCGGTGCTGGAGGACCCGGTTGCGAGACACGTCCCCGGTGAGCAGCACCCGCAGGGCCGAGCCGGTCATGATCTCGATGGTGAACTCGGTGATCGTCGGCACCCGGGGATCGTCGGGGAACTCGCGCCGGAAGCTGTCGCGAATGCTGGTGTGCATCAGTTCGAACAGGCGGACCTCGAGCGGCAGGAAGGCCGCCCGCAGTTCCGGGTCGGTCCGCGCGCCCACCCACATCTCCAGCGCTGCCCAGAACGACGGGCCGCTGAGCATCCGCGTGGTCAGCTCGACGGCCGTCTCCAGCCGGTCCGCGTCGTCCGGGATCGCTTCGAACTCGCTTGTCAGCTGGTCGAAACGGCGTCGCGCCACATGCTCGACGGCGCCGGCGAGCAGATCGGCCCTGGTGGGGAAATAATGCTGCAACGTGCCCCGCGGCACACCCGCCCGCTTCTGCACCTCGAGCGTGGTCGTGCCCGCGTAACCGACCTCGACCAGGCTCTCCACCGCCGCGTCCAGCAGCCGCGTGCGCATGCGCTCCCTGCGCTGCGCCTGCGGCTGCCGAACGTGTCCCGGGCCGCCCGTCAGCGACCCTGCCACTGAGGCTCGCGCTTCTGCGCGAACGCCAGCGCGCCTTCGGCGGCGTCCTTGGAAAACAATGCGGGCAGCGCGATTTCGCCCTGCTTCGCGAATCCCTCCGCGACCGGCCAATCCGGCGACTCGTCGATGATGCGCTTGCTCGCGGCCACCGCGAGTGGTGCGGCGGCGACGATCTCGGCCGCGAGTTCGAGCGCCACCGACAGCGCCGCGCCCGGCTCGGTGACCCGGTTGACCAGGCCGAGCTGGTAGAGCCGCTCGGCGCCGATCCGGCCTCCGGTGAGCGCGAGTTCGGCGGCGGTGCTGCGCGGCAGCCGCTGGGTCAAGCGCAGCACGCCACCGCCCGCCGCCACCAGACCGCGCTTGACCTCGGGAATGCCGAACTGCGCGTCGCGCGCGGCGACGATGAGGTCGCCCGCGAGCGCCAGCTCGAAACCACCGGCCAGCGCGAAGCCCTCGACGGCGGAGATCATCGGTTTCGCCGGGGGTTTGGCCGTGATGCCGAGCGGGCCGCGGCGCTGCGTCATCGGCATCTCCCCTTTCGACGCGGCCACGAGATCCATTCCGGCGCTGAAGGTTCCGCCCGCACCGGTGAGCACGAGCACGCGCGCGGCGGAATCGGCTTCGAACTCGTCGACAGCGGCCTCGATGGCCTGCGCGGTGGCCAGGTTGATCGCGTTGCGCGCCTCGGGACGGTTGACCGTGAGCACGGTGATCGCGTCGCGCCGCTCGATCAGGACCGAGTCGTTCATCGGGCGCTCCTCTCGGTGAGCAGGGTGAACGTGTCCGCGGCGATCTCGGCGTCCGCGCCGAGCGGGTCGCCCGCGGTGAACGCCGCGAGGGTGTCGGCATCCGACGCCCGGACCAGTATGCGGGTCCCCGCGGGTGTCAGTGCGCTCATCACAACCGCTTCCGGCTCGTCGGCACGGTCGGGCGCGGGACCCTTGCGGTAGGCGACGGTGTACGCCTCGACCGTGGCGGGCCCGGTGTACCCGGGCGCGGGTTCCCGTCGCGCCGCCGGCACATCCGCCTCGATGGCACGGAACAGCCGCTCGGGCGGCTTCGCCGAGTACACCCCGACGCCGTGCTTGGTGCTGTACCAGCCGAGCGCCGTCGCCAGGCCGTATGCGCCGGGGTCCGCGCGGAGGACGCCGGACAGCGTCGCGATCGAATGCGTCGTGTAGTTGTTGCCAGGGCCGCCCGCGAAGGTGAGACCGCCGGTGACCGACAGCGGCCGGGCCGGATCGTCGATCGGCAGGCCGAGTTCCTCGGCGGCGATCTGCACCGCCACCGGGAAGCAGGAGTACAGGTCGACGTGGGCCACATCGTCTATCGCGATTCCCGCGGCGCCGAGCGCCGCCTTCCCCGCCGCGGCGATCGCGGGCGATCGAGACATGTCCGCTCGTTCGGAGACGAACCATTCGTCGGTCGCGGTGGCGCCGGCATGCGGGAACACCCATCGGTCCCGCGGCACTCCGGCGGCGTCGGCCGCCGCCGCGCTGCACAGGATGAGCCCGGCGCCCAGGTCCACGGTCAGGTTCGCGACCAGCAGCTTCGGATACGGCGTCGACACCATCCGGTTGGCGGGCGCCGGCGTCGCCAGTTCGGCGGCAGCCTGCGCGGCGGGCTGCCACGCGTACGGATTGCGTGCCGCGATCTCCGACAGGCGCGACCACAGTCCGCCGATCCGCTCGCGGTGCGCGGCTTCTCTCGACCCCAGCCTGCGCCGCAGGGCCGTCTCCATGAGCGCGTAGAAGTACACCGGGCCCCACAGGCCCGCGGCGGTTTCCATGTCCGAGTTCGGACCACGATCGGAGCCGACGATCTCGTCCGGGGTTACGTCGTCCGGCTGCTCCGGCCAGTCCACCGCCGCGCCGGAGCGGGCGGCCGTGTTCCCGGAGTACACCGCTTCGGCTCCGGTGAGCAGGGCGACCTCCGAGCGGCCGTCGGCGATGGCCTGCGCGACGACGTTGAGCAACCGCTGCGGCGCGTCACCGCCGAAACGCACCGACTGCACGGTTCTTCTCGGGCTGACGCCCAGTTCGGCCGCGACGAGCGCGCCCAGGTCACCGTAGGGGCGGCTGACCGGGGCGACGGCGGCGATCACATCGGCCGAGCGCAGCAATCGGTCGCCGACACCGCTGTCGGCGCCGGCGCGGCGCAAGGATTCGGCGGCGAGTTCGACCGGGCCGGGCAGACCCGGCTCACCCGGCCGGTGTACGACCTGCCCGGCGCCGACGAGCACCGGCGTCCTCGGGTCCATTCCGGCTGGCAGCATGCGACCTCCGCTCCATAACCGTCAACATTGACGGTAACTTGAGTCCGATTAGAACAGAGCCCTGGCGCCGCGGCAACAGTGCGCGCCACATAACTGACTCACGAGTAATATCCGAGCATGGGCACCAACATCGCAGTGCGGTTCGACGACCACCGGGCGTACGTCACGCTGGACCGGCCGGACAAGCACAACGGCCTGACCATCGATATGCTCCACGAGCTGGTTGCCAGCGCGAAGCTGGTGGGCCGCCGCAGCGATGTGCGTGCAGTCATTCTCTCCGGCAACGGACCCAGCTTCAGCAGCGGACTGGATATCTCCGCGGCAATCAGCAATCCGTTGGCAATCGTTCGGAACTTCGTGCCGCTACCCTGGCGCGGCACCAATGCCTTCCAGGAGGCGTGCTGGGCTTGGCGCCGCCTGCCGGTGCCGGTGATCGCCGCGGTGCACGGGCGCTGCTACGGCGGCGGGCTTCAGCTCGCGCTCGCCGCCGATGTCCGTTTCGCGACTCCCGACGCGGAGTTCTCCGTCATGGAAGCCAAACACGGGCTGATCCCGGACATGACCGGCGCTGCAACACTATCCAGGTTGATCGGCATCGACAAAGCCCTCTTGCTCACGATGACCGCGGACGTGGTGGACGCGGACTACGCCGCGCGCATCGGCCTGATCACCGAGCTGTCGCCGGACCCTGTGGCGGAGGCCGAGAAACTCGCCGACCGCCTCGCCACACGGTCGCCGCACGCGGTCTCCTCCGCCAAACGACTCTTCGAGAAGTCATGGCGAGCATCCACACGGCGAACCTTTGCCGTCGAGCGCGCGACGCAACTTCCTTTGCTTCTCCGCAAGGCGCGCAGCCGTCCTACCGAAGATTAGCTACAAATTCGCTAGTCTGCTGGAGAACCCTCCCCGCGACTGGTTCCGCTGCTACCATTTGCACGATTTGCCAGCCAGTCGACTAGTGGTGCGCGGCACACTGCGAAGGGTCTGTGTATCGCGGGACGTCCGTGTTTCGCACCGCTCTCGGGAAGAAACCGGAGGGCTCACAGACCGTGATCAAGACCGCATCCTTCCTGCTCTCGGCGCTGGCGGGCGCCTCGGCCCTGCTCTTCACGGCGACTACCCCCGCCATCGCCAACCCGAACGCCATCAATCCGATCCCGGTGCTCAACGGCACGACCGGATTACCGAATCTGCTCGGCCGCACCAAGGCGGTCTTTCAGGTGACCGGTATGGCCAGCCCGAACAACACCCAGACCTACAACGTTCTCGGCACCGATCTCGGCATCATGTGGGACAACGGGCACGGCGAAATGCTCACGGCGTTCGGCGACACCGCCGGCGTCGGTTTCCCGAATTTGCTGGCGGGCAGCATGTGGGCCTGGCGCAGCAATATCCTGCTGCGCAGCCACACCACCGATCCGGCCGATGGCGTCTATTTCGACAGCGTGGTGCGCGACGTGTTCGGGCAGGCACGCGATCTGATCGCCAGCCCGAAGATCCCGTTCCTGGAGATCAGCCGCATCCCGACCGCGGGCATCGCCGTCGACGGCGTGCAGTACATGAGCCTGATGTCCGTGCGGACCTGGGACGACGTCGGCCAGTGGAGCACCAACTTCTCCGGTCTCGCCGTCTCCGGGGACAACGGCGAGACCTGGGCCGAACTGCCGGAAACACGACGGAACAACGAAGGCGGGGACGCCAACTTCCAGATGAACGCCTTCCTCGCCGACGGCGGGTACATCTACGAATACGGCACGCGGTCCGGACGCAATCACACCGCGCACGTCGCCCGCGTGCGCGCGCACGACATCGGGAATCTCGCCGAATACGAATACTGGGACGGCCACGCTTGGCGGAAGAACGATGTGAACGCCGCCGCGCCCATCATGTTCGGCGTAGGCGAACTGTCGGTGATGTACAACGCCTATCTGGGGCAATACATTTCGCTGACCACCGATCGATTCAATTCGGTGGTGATGCGGCGCGCGCCCGACCCGGTCGGACCGTGGAGCGATCCCGAAGTGCTGATCGACACCCGCGAATTGCCCACCGCCTACGCGCCTTCCATCTTTCCGTACCAGACCGGGCGCGATCTGTACTTCCTCACGACCGTGCACAGCCAGTACAACGTCCTGCTGATGCGCACGACGCTGTGACCGGGAACCCGGCGATTCGACGCGGCGCCTTGACCTCAACAAAGGTTCATGTACGAGGCTGCACCGCGTTGGATCGTTCACGTTTCCGGGAGGCACCATGCTCAGCACCACCGTCGACATCCGCGCCTGGTTGCGCGACAACGCCATCGCGATCGACAGCACCGATCCGGACTCGCCCGGTGCGGAACTCGACGGCCTGATCGCGCGGCTCGCCGCCGCCACGGTGGTCGGGCTCGGCGAGTCGACGCGGTTCTCCCGCCAGACCTTCGGTGTGCGCGAGCGGCTGTTGCGCGGGCTGGTCGAACGGCACGGCTTCCGCGCACTGGCCATCCAGGACAGCGCGCGTTCCGGCGAACGCTGGGACCGGTTCGTCACCGCGGGCACGGGCGACCCCGAATCGGTGCTCGCCCGCGCCTGGCGCCCGTGGCGTACCGAGGAATCGGTGGCCACGCTGCGCTGGATCCGCGCGTACAACCTGGCGCATCCGGACGACCCGGTGCGGATCTTCGGCGTCGAACCGCCCCGTGCCGAACCGAGCGACTACGACGCGGTACTCGACTACGTGCGCCACGCGGCTCCCGACCGGCTCGCCGCGATCGAGGCGCATCTAGCGCCGATCCGCACCGCGCATCAAGTCGACGAACATGTCCAGCGCCATCAGGGCACCCACCCCGGCCGCCCGTTCGCCGAGCACGCCGAAGACGCCCTGGAGCTGCTCACGACATTGCCGGATACCGGCGAGCGCGCCACGGCGCTCATCCACGCCCGCCTGATCCTCGACTTCCACACCCAGAGCGTCGCGAGCCAAGGGTTCGCCAGGGACGAACGGCCGTCGGCCGAGACGGTGCTGGAATGGCAGCGCTCGACCGGTGCGAAGATCGTCTACTGGGACGGCCTCGCGCACACCACCAGCCTTCCGATCGTCTTCGGTGCGGCCGAATTCCGCGGCGCTGGCAGTCATTTGCGCGCTGAGCTGGGTGAACGATACGTGTCCGTCGGCATCGGCTTCCATCACGGCGACCTCGGCGCGGCAGTGGCGCCCGACCCGCGATCCGACTTGGTGGACGCCGCGCTGGGCGAGGTCGAGCTGCCCGCCTACTACGTCGACCTGCACGCCGCCGCGCCGGAACCGGTCCATGATTGGCTGACCGGCCCGGCGAAGCTGCGCACCATCAGCGGCGTCTACGACCCGGCCGCCGACGCCACGGCCAATATCCGGCTTTCGTCGCTCGCCGATGCGTTCGACGTGCTGATCCACGTACGCGAGACCACGCCGGTGCACTGGCTCTCGCAGGTATCGGACTGACTCGGGCAACCCCACGGGGCGCGGGTCGCCCGATCAATAGACTCGAGATATGGATGCGGCCGACTGGGACGAGCGCTACGCGCAAACGGAATTGGTCTGGGGCGCACCGCCGAACAACACCGTGGTGGAGCACGTCTACGGGTTGGAACGCCGTGCGCCCCTCCAAGCCGCCACACCCGAGGGCGATGCGCCGGAGTTCCCGCGCGCTCTCGATCTGGCGTGCGGCGAGGGCCGCAACGCCCTGTGGCTCGCCACGCACGGCTGGCAGGTGCACGCCGTCGACTACTCACAGGTCGGCATCGACAAAGGCCGTACCGTGGCATCGCGCCTGTCCCGCTCGGTCCGCAATCGCATCGCCTGGCAGTGCGCCGACGTCACCGATCTGGACGAAGCGGGGATCACCGGACCGTTCGAGCTGGTCTTGATGGTCTTCCTGCACCTGCCCGCCGAGCAGCGCCGCGCGTTGGTGCGCACGGCGGCCGGGCTGCTGGCTCCGGAAGGCACCCTGCTCGTACTCGGCCACGACACCACCAACATCACCGACGGCTGCGGCGGGCCGCAGGACCCGGCCATCCTGTTCACCCCGGACGACATCGTCGCCGACCTCGGCCCGCTCGCGGCGGCTGGCGAAGTGCGCGTCCGCATCGCCGACCGCGTCTACCGGCCCACCGAAACGGGCGATGCCATCGACGCGCTGGTCATCGCCACCCGACCGGCCGAATAGGACTCAGGACCAGCGCTCCAGCCACGGAGTCACGGTCTCGGCGATCAGGTCGAAGCCCGCACGGAAGGCGTGCGGCTGTCCCGGGATGACGCGCACTTCGGCGGCGTCGGCGGAATCGGGAATGCCGAACGGGTCGTTCGCCCCGTTGACGACGACGACCTCGATGTCTCCCGGCGCGAGCAGTTCATCCCGGCGCGAGTTCTCCGGCTTGCCCGGCGGATGCAGCGGGAACGAGAGCGCGAGAACGCCACGGACCCGTGCCGCGACGGCGGTACGACAAGCCACCCGCGCCCCGTTGCTGCGCCCACCCTGGATCACCGGGATGCGCTTGCGCCCGCGCAGCCGCGCGACGATCTCCAGCCAGGCCTCGTCCTGCTTGACCGCCGAACCCGGCGCCCGCCGCCCAGCCACCCGATAAGGCTGCACCACCCGCGCGACCCCACCCCCCAGCCGCAGCGCGACGTCACGCACCGCGAGCAGGTCCTTCGCCTCCACCCCACCCCCCGCACCATGCGTGAGCAGCAGCAGAAACGCGGGCCTGCGCGGCTGCTCGAGCTCGACCTCAGCCGGCCCCGCACTCGTCTCGATCAGCATTGTGCTCATTCTGCCGCGCCGGCCCCCCGAAGCCGCACCGTCGCTCCCCGCGTGATCGACACTGTAAAACGCGTCACATTGCCTGCTCGACTCTTTGCGCAGTCATTACCGGCCGGTAATATGTTTCATAAGTTACCCGCGAGTAGCATGCGGAAAACCGGCACGACTACCCGGTGGAGCGAACAACGGGCGGGAACGGCAACCATACCGACCGCACCAACTCAACGGAGAGTGAGTACTGACAATGGGTCACTACAAGAGCAACGTCCGCGACCTGGAGTTCAACCTCTTCGAGGTTCTCGGCCTCGGGTCGATCCTGGACAGCGGCGCCTACGGCGATCTCGACACCGACACGGTGAAGGAGATGCTCAACGAGGTACGCCGCCTGGCCGAGGGTCCGCTCGGTGAGTCGTTCGCCGACGCCGACCGCAACCCCCCGGTCTTCGACCCGCAGAACCACACGGTCACGCTGCCGGAGTCGTTCAAGAAGAGCTACCGCACCCTGCAGGACGGCGGCTGGGACAAGCTCGGCATCGCCGAGGAGCTCGGCGGCCTGCCGATCCCGCGCGCCGCGTACTGGGCCATCGCCGAACTGATCCTGGGCGCGCAGCCCGCCGCCTTCATGTACGCCGCGGGCCCCGGCTTCGCGAACATCTTCTACAACAACGCCACCGACGAACAGAAGAAGTGGGCGGAGATCGCCGCCGAGCAGGGCTGGGGCGCCACGATGGTGCTGACCGAGCCCGATGCCGGTTCCGACGTCGGCGCCGGGCGCACCAAGGCGATCAAGCAGGAAGACGGCACCTGGCACATCGAGGGCGTGAAGCGGTTCATCACCTCCGCCGACTCCGACGACCTGTTCCCGAACATCATGCACCTGGTGCTGGCCCGCCCCGAGGGCGCGGGACCGGGCACCAAGGGCCTGTCGCTGTTCTTCGTACCGAAGTTCCACTTCGACCACGAGACCGGTGAGCTGGGCGAGCGCAACGGCGTGTTCGTCACCAACGTCGAGCACAAGATGGGCCTGAAGGTCTCGGCCACCTGTGAGGTCACCTTCGGCGGCCACGGCATCCCGGCCAAGGGCTGGCTGGTCGGCGAGGTGCACAACGGCATCGCGCAGATGTTCGACGTCATCGAGCACGCTCGCATGATGGTGGGCACCAAGGCCATCGCGACCCTGTCGACCGGTTACCTGAACGCGCGGGACTACGCCAAGGAGCGGGTCCAGGGCGCCGACCTGACCAAGATGACCGATAAGGCCGCGCCGCGCGTGACCATCACCCACCACCCGGACGTCCGTCGCTCGCTGGCCACCCAGAAGGCGTACGCCGAGGGCCTGCGCGCGGTGTACCTGTACACCGCCGCTCACCAGAACGCCGATGTCGCCCAGCACGTTTCCGGTGCGGACGCCGACCTGGCCGCGCGGGT
>NZ_JBSGEZ010000007.1:0-140768 GCF_053603155.1 Nocardia sp. NPDC004260
CCCCAAAAGGGTGAATCAGAAATATCTAAACTAGAGTCCGAAAACCCAGCAAAACAATCGCCAGCCGGAAAATTAGCTGACAAAAAATATCCGACACTCCACACGGGGGTATGAAGAGCCGAAACCAAAAATAATTGGCACTGACATTCATCGACACACTATTGAGTTCTCAAAGAACACACGCATCCACCATCGCCCGGTTTAAGCCGATTGATCGGTGAAGCAACTTTTCCAGCTTAGCTCAGCCGTGAACCCAGTTGCAAACTGGGGTCTCGTTCGAGCTAGTGTGACCGTCAGGCGCTCCTCGTCCTACCTCGTTTCCCTGGCCTCCCACTCAGCGTTTCCGCTCAGCTTCTCGGCTCCGGGTCGGTGTCCGTGTCGCTCTGACTTGGAATAAGTTACGTGTCTGCGTGCGTCATGTCAAATCGCCTGGTCAGGACGCATTTTTCGGAACGCTTTTGGTAACTCGCCACCGACCCGGACGCCGCGGCACTCAATCCGCGACGCCGACGCGCCTCACATCGCCACCGAGCGCCTGCAGCTGCTCGACGAAATTCGGATATCCGCGATCAATGTGGAAGACGTCGTGCACTTCGGTGGTCCCGTCGGCGACCAAGCCCGCGAGCACCAGACCCGCGCCGGCTCGAATATCCGACGACCACACCGGAGCGCTCGACAACCGCGGGATCCCACGAACCACCGCGTGGTGCCCATCGGTGCGCGCGTCGGCGCCGAGCCGGATCATCTCCTCCACGAACCGGAAGCGCGCCTCGAAGATGTTCTCGGTGATCATCGAGGTCCCGTCCGCGATCGACGCGAGCCCGATGGCCATCGGCTGCAAGTCGGTCGGGAAACCGGGGAACGGCAGGGTCGAGAAATTCACGGCGCGCGGACGCTCCGCCTGGACCACCCGGAAGCCGTCCTGCTCGAACGAAATGCGCGCACCCGCGGACCGCAGCTTGTCCAGCACCAGCGACAGGTGCTTGGGATTCACGCCGGTGACGCGGATGTCGCCAAGGGTCATCGCCGCGGCGATGCCCCAAGTCGCGGCAACGATGCGGTCCCCGATGACGCGGTGCGTGGTGGGCTCTAGACGTTCGACCCCCTGGATGGTGAGCACCGACGTGCCCGCGCCACTGATCCGCGCGCCCATCCGGACGAGCATGTTGCACAGGTCGACGATGTCGGGCTCGCGCGCGGCGTTGTCGATCACCGTCTCGCCCTCGGCGAGCACCGCCGCCATGAGGATGTTCTCGGTCGCGCCGACCGAGGGGAAATCCAAGCGGATGCGCGCACCCTGCAATTCGTCGGCCTTGGCGACCACACAACCGTGCTCGATCTCGCTCGTCGCGCCGAGTAGGCGCAGACCGGCCTGGTGCATGTCCAGCGGGCGGGAGCCGATGGCGTCACCGCCGGGCAGCGCCACGACGGCGCGCTTGCACCGCGCCATCAGCGGACCGAGCACGCACACCGACGCGCGGAACTGGGTCACCGCGGGGAAGTCCGCGTGATACTTCGGTTCGGCGGGCGTGGTGATGGCGACCACTCCGCCGTCGATGGTCACGTCGCAGCCGAGACCGCGTAGGACATCACCCATCAGCGGCACGTCGAGGATGTCCGGGCAGTTCGTGATCGTGGTGGTGCCCTCGGCCAGCAGCGCAGCGGCCATCAGTTTGAGGACGCTGTTCTTGGCGCCCCCGACCGTGACCTCACCGACGAGTCGATTTCCGCCGGTAACCAAAAACCGTTCCATGCCGCCTCTCCGCGTATTCGGCGCACTGTTGGTGCAAGGATAGTTGGGGCGGCGCACCACGGTGCCGCCTCTCCACGACTCCCCTCGCCTCCGGACGTTTTCGCCGTTCGTGCGAGTGCCGCGGGATGGGCGTACTGCGATCGACGAGGTGGTCTCGTCACCTTGCCAGCGATACCCAGTGATCGCTCGGGTACTCGCCTCGGGTGCTACGCGATCAGACGCCCGGCCGTTACCCGCCGGGCTTCCACAGGATATCGCCGCCGGGATTGGCGACCCGGCTCAGGATGAACAGCAGATCCGAGAGGCGATTGAGGTACTTGGCCGGCAGCGCGTTGGTGTCCTCCGGATGGGACTCGATCGCCGCCCAGGCCGAGCGCTCCGCACGGCGGGCGACCGTACGCGCGGTGTGCAGCAGGGCCGCCAGCGCAGTGCCGCCGGGCAGGATGAACGAATCGAGCGCAGGCAGCCCGGCGTTGAACTCGTCGCACCACGCTTCGAGCCGATCGATGTAGGGCTGGGTGACCCGCAGCGGCGGGTACTTCGGCTCCGCGATCACCGGGGTGGAGAGGTCGGCCCCGGCGTCGAACAGATCGTTCTGTATCTGCCGCAGCACCGCGAGCATCATTTCGTCCGGGCCGCCGAGGGCGATCGCGACGCCGATGGCGGCGTTCGTCTCATCGCAATCGGCGTAGGCGACCAGGCGTTGGTCGGTCTTCGCGACCCGGGAGAAGTCGCTCAATCCCGTGGTCCCGTCATCGCCGGTCCGCGTGTAGATCCGGGTCAAATGCACGCTCACAGCACAACCCTAACGGGCGCGGCCTGCGCGGGCCCGCCAATAGCCGTCGGACCGGGAACTACAGCCCCGGCATCCGCCGGGTGCGATCGGAGGGGCGGGACTCCACCCAGGAGAGGAAGGCGGTCAAAGAGTCGCGATCCAGGGCCAACTCGAAGTCGCCCGCGCGGTCGGACACCGCGATCACTGCGATGTCGTCGGTCATGATGTCGTATTCGTCGCCACGGGGGCCGCGGCGATCGCCGATCTCGATGCCCTGACGCCGGATGGTGGAATCCGGGCCGAGTTTCAGGCTGGTGAGTTTGAAGAAGACGAGACGATCCTCGTCATAGCGGATCAGGCCGTGCCGCCACCCCTGACCGCCGCGGGCGGGCAGTACGCGCAGGATCGCGGCAGTTCCGCCGCGCCGCAACATGATCAGGCGGTAAGTCGAGGCCAGGGCGAGGAACACGAGCGTTAGCACCAGAATGATCAGGAGAACCATCCCGGTTTGCAATGCCGTACGTCCCTTCGCTCCGCCGCCGTGTCGTCCACGGCATTCGATTGGCGGTGTACCAGCTTTTCGTGATTTCGCGGGCTTTCGCCCCGAGCCCGATGCTGACACCGCGTGCGGTCATTCAATCACGGCCCCGAGTTCACAAATGCCCCGGCCGTGTCCGACTCGCCTGAAAGACGCTGTCGGCGGTGAAGGAAGCTTCACCGCCGACAGCGATCGTTCTCGATGACAGGTTGTTGCTAGGCGTTCGCGTTCTGCTCGACCGCGCGCACCCGAGCCTGAGCGGCTCGCTGCTGCTCCTCGCTGGCGTCGGAGTCGGCCAGCACCCGGCGGGCCTCCTCGACGTCCACCTCGTCGGCGAATTCCGCCGACTCGGCGAGCACCCGAACCGAGTTCGCGGTCACCGAGAAGAAGCCGCCGTGCACCGCGGCGACGACCCGCTGACCATCGGTGTCCACGATCGCCACGGTGCCGCCCTCGACCAGCTGGCCGAGCAACGGCTCGTGCCCGGCCATGATGCCGATCTGGCCCTCGGTGGTCTGCGCGCTGACGAACGTCGCCTGGCCGGACCAGAGCAGTCGTTCGACCGCGACGAGATCGACTGACATTTCCGCCATCGGTGACTACTTTCCGAGGATCTTCTTCGCGGCCGCCTCGACATCGTCGAGACCACCGCAGCTGTTGAAGGCCTGCTCCGGGTAGTTGTCGAACTCACCCTTGCAGACGCGGTCGAAGTCGTCGATGGTCTGCTCGAGCGGCACGACCGAACCCGGCTGACCGGTGAACTTCTCGGCCACGATGAAGTTCTGGCCGAGGAACTTCTCCAGACGACGGGCGCGGCCGACGAGCACCTTGTCCTCTTCGGACAGCTCGTCCATACCGAGGATGGCGATGATGTCCTGCAGTTCCTTGTACTTCTGCAGGATCCGCTTCACCTCGTTGGCCACCCGGAAGTGCCGTTCGCCGACGATCGAGGCCTCCAGGATGCGGGAGGTCGAGGTCAGCGGGTCGACGGCCGGGTAGATGCCCTTCTGCGAGATCGGGCGGGAGAGCTCGGTCGTCGCGTCGAGGTGGGCGAAGGTGGTCGCCGGAGCCGGGTCGGTGTAGTCGTCGGCGGGCACGTAGATGGCCTGCAGGGAGGTGATCGACCGACCACGGGTCGAGGTGATGCGCTCCTGCAGCTCACCCATCTCGTCGGCCAGCGTGGGCTGGTAACCGACGGCGGAGGGCATGCGGCCGAGCAGGGTCGACACCTCGGAACCAGCCTGGGTGAACCGGAAGATGTTGTCGATGAACAGCAGCACGTCCTGGTGCTGCACGTCGCGGAAGTACTCGGCCATGGTCAGGGCCGAGAGCGCGACCCGCATACGGGTGCCCGGCGGCTCGTCCATCTGGCCGAAGACGAGAGCGGTGTCCTGGAGGACGCCCATCTCCTCCATCTCCAGGCGCAGGTCGGTGCCCTCACGGGTGCGCTCGCCGACGCCGGCGAACACGGAGGTGCCGGAGAATTCCCGCGCGATACGGGTGATCATCTCCTGGATCAGAACGGTCTTGCCGACGCCGGCGCCACCGAACAGACCGATCTTGCCACCCTTCACGTACGGGGTGAGCAGGTCGATGACCTTGATGCCCGTCTCCAGGATCTCGGTCTTGCCCTCGAGCTGGTCGAACGACGGCGGCTTGCGGTGGATGCCCCACTGCTCGCCCTCGCGGCCGAGGCCGGGGGTGTCCAGGCAGTCGCCCAGGGCGTTGAAGACGTGGCCCTTGACCACGTCACCGACCGGCACCGAGATCGGCTTGCCGGTGTCGGTGACGGTGGCACCGCGGACCAGGCCGTCGGTCGGCTGCATCGAGATGGTGCGCACGATGTTGTCGCCGAGGTGCTGGGCGACCTCGAGGGTCAGGGTCTTGGCCACCGAGGTCAGGGTGATCTCGGCGTGCAGAGCGTTGAACAGCTCGGGAATGGCTCCGCGCGGGAACTCGACGTCCACGACGGGGCCGATGACCCGGACGACGCGGCCTGCGGCGCCGCCGGTCCGGCTCGTGTTGTCTTGAGTGACAGCTGCGGTCATTGGTGTTGGTTCTCTCCGTGTCGATGTGCGGCCTTCGAGGGGCCTTCTATGTGCCCGTCGCTCAGGCCGCGGGTGGCGCTCAGTCGCGGTCCGAGCTCGACGCCAGCGCGTTCACGCCGCCGACGATTTCGCTGATTTCCTGCGTGATCTGGGCTTGGCGCACCGAGTTCGCCTCGCGCTGGAGCACGCTCGCGAGTTCATTGGCGTTGTCGGTGGCGGCCTTCATTGCGGTGCGCCGAGCCGCTGACTCGGATGCCGCTGCCTCGAGCAACGACGCGTAGATGCGCGTGTTGACGTACTTCGGCAGCAGCGCCGCCAGCAGCACATCGGCGTCGGGCTCGAATTCGTACTGCGCGTGGACCTCCGCGGTCGGTGAATCCGACACGATGTCCTCACCCAGGTCGAATTTCTCGTCGACGTAGCTCACCTGGATCGGCGCCAACCGGCGCACCTCCGGGGTCTGCGTCAGCATCGAGACGAAGCGGGTGTACACGACGTGCAGCTCGTCGACACCGGCGATGTCGCCCGTCCCGTTCGGAGCGGGCACCGCCCCGTCGGAGCCGGCCATGAAGGCGTCGACCAGGTGGTGGCACGCGGACGAAGCATCGGAGTACTTCGGCTGCTGCGAGAACCCGGTCCACGCCGACACGTACGAGCGATTGCGGAAGGCGTAGTACGTCAGGCCCTTGTTGCCCATGACGTAGAGCACCGGCTCTTTGCCTTCGTCACGCAAGGTGGTCATCAGCTCTTCCGCGCGCTTGAGCACGTTCGAGTTGTAGCCACCGCACATGCCGCTGTCACTGGTGATCACCAGCACGGCCGCCCGGCGCGGGTTGGCGCGCTCGGTCAGCAGCGGATGCGAAAGGTTCTTCGACGCGCTCGCCAGCTCGCTGAGGACCTTGGTGATCTCCTCCGCGTACGGCTTCGCGGCCGCGACCCTGGCCTGGGCCTTGGAGATGCGCGAGGTCGCGATCAGCTCTTGGGCCTTGGTGATCTTCTTGATCGAATTCACACCACGAATGCGGGAGCGCAATTCACGCAAGCTTGCCATCAGCGGTTCACACTCCCTTCGTTCGCTGCGTGGGATTGGCGGCATCCGCCGGGCACGAGGTGGTCGCTGCCACCCTCGTGCCCGTCGCGCATGCCGCGGATCGAATAGCGCATTTGCCGACCCGCGTTACTTCTCGACGTGCTTGCGGGTCACCGACAGCGACTCGACCTCTTCGTGGTCGAGCTGGCCGGCTTCGGCCTCGTTCACCACGGGGGTGCCGTCGGAGGTGAGGAAGGTTCCCAAGAACTTCTTGGTCGCCGCCTCGACCTTCTCGGCCGCCTCACCTTCGAGCACCTTGCCGCCCTCGATCGCCTTGAACACCTCGGGGACACTGCGGTGCAGCTCCTCGAGCAGTTCGGCGTTGAAGCGGCGGATGTCCGCGACCGGGATCGAGTCGAAGTAGCCACGGTCGACCAGGTAGATCGAGATGATCTGATCCTCGACCGGCACCGGCGAGTACTGGTCCTGCTTGAGCAGCTCGACCCAGCGGGCGCCGCGCTCCAGCTGAGCCAGCGAGGCCGCGTCCAGGTCGGAGGCGAAGGCGGAGAACGCCTCCAGCTCGCGGTACTGCGCAAGTTCGAGGCGCAGCGAACCGGCCACCTTCTTCATGCCCTTGGTCTGGGCGGCGCCACCGACGCGGGAAACCGAGGTACCGACGTTGATCGCCGGGCGGACACCCTTGTTGAACAGGTCGGACTCGAGGAACACCTGGCCGTCGGTGATGGAGATGACGTTGGTGGGGATGAACGCCGAGATGTCGTTGGCCTTGGTCTCGATGATCGGCAGACCGGTCATCGAGCCTGCGCCCAGCTCGTCGGACAGCTTCGCGCAACGCTCCAGCAGCCGGGAGTGCAGGTAGAAGACGTCACCCGGGTAGGCCTCGCGGCCCGGCGGGCGACGCAGCAGCAGCGAGATGGCGCGGTACGCCTCGGCCTGCTTGGTCAAGTCGTCGAACACGATGAGCACGTGCTTGCCCTGGTACATCCAGTGCTGGCCGATGGCCGAACCGGTGTAGGGGGCCAGCCACTTGAAGCCGGCGGAATCGGAGGCCGGGGCGGCGACGATGGTGGTGTACTCCAGCGCGCCGTGCTGCTCCAGCGCGGCCTTCACGCCCGCGATGGTGGAGCCCTTCTGGCCGATGGCGACGTAGATGCAGCGCACCTGCTTGGTCGGGTCGCCGGTCTCCCAGTTGGCCTTCTGGTTCAGGATCGCGTCGATGCAGACCGCGGTCTTGCCGGTCTTGCGGTCACCGATGATCAGCTGACGCTGACCACGGCCGATGGCGGTCAGCGCGTCGATCGCGGTGATGCCGGTGGCCAGCGGCTCCTCGACCGGCTGGCGCTCCAGCACGGTGGCGGCCTGCAGCTCGAGCACGCGCTGTTCCTCGGACTCGATCTCGCCGAGGCCGTCGATCGGCTGGCCCAGCGGGTTCACCACGCGGCCGAGGAACTTGTCGCCGACCGGAACCGAGAGCACGTCACCGGTCCGGCGGACCTCCTGGCCCTCCTCGATCTCGGCGAACTCGCCGAGGATGACCGCACCGATCTCACGGTCCTCGAGGTTCAGCGCCACGCCGAGCACGCCGCCCGGGAACTCGAGCAGCTCGTTGGCCATCGCCGAAGGCAGGCCGCTGACGTGCGCGATGCCGTCACTGGTGTCGGTGACCACACCGACTTCTTCGATGGAGGTCTCGGGGGTGTAGCTCTGGGTGTAGCTCTCGATCGCGCTACGGATCTCGTCGGAGGAGATCGTCAGCTCCGCCATGTTCTTCCTGCTCTCGCTGTCTGGGTCTGGAATGTCGGGGGTGGTGGAAGCGCGCTAGGTCAGGGCCCGGCGCAGCTTCTCCAGTCGGCCGAGTGCGCTGCCGTCGATCACGTCGTCACCGACGCGCACCACGACTCCGCTCAGCAGACTCGGGTCGACCTGGATGTGCACCGTGGTCGCCTTGCCGTAGATGCGCTGCAGCGAGGCGGCCAGCCGGTCGCGCTGCTGCTCGCTGAGCCCGATCGCGGCGCGCACGTGCGCGACGATCTGATTGCGACGCGCCGCCGCGAGGTCGGCCAGCTCGTCGAAGGCGGCGCTGATGCCCGACCGCTGCCTGGTCACCACCTGCTCCGCCAGGGTCAGGGTGATGGGCTCCGTCTTACCGGCGAGCAGCCGGTTGACCAGCTCGCGCTTGGCCGAAGCCTGCTGCGACCGATCCGAGAGTGCCTGCTCCAACTCGGGGTTGTCGCTGATGATCCGGCCGAGCCGGAACAGCTCGTCCTCCACCGCTTCGAGCCGGCCACGCTGGGCCGCCGACTCCAGCAACGCCTCCTGGCCGAGCAGCACCAGGGTGTCCACCAGGTCGGAGGTGCGCGACCAGTCCTGGGCCACCGCGGTGGTCAGCACTGCCAGCGTGGCAGCGCTGACCTTGCCGCCGAAGACCCGCTCGCACAGTTCCGCGCGCACGGAACCCGGCACCGACACGTCCGCGAGCGCCACACGCAGCGAACGCTGGTCGTCCAGCACGGCGACAACGGCGAACAGTTCCGAGCCCGTCGTGGCCGCAGCACTGTCGCTTCCGGTCAGAGCGGCCCGAAGCGCCTCCCGAGACCGGGCACTGGCCTCGCGGCTCGCTGCGTACATGCTTCTCACTTTCGCGTCGTTACCTTCCGACCCCGATGCCTGCGTCGGTCTGGTCGAGCTCGTCGAGGAACCGGTCGATCGAGGCCGCCTGCTTGGCCTCGTCCGAAACCGACTGCCCGATGATCTTCTCGGCCAGGTCGACGGCCGTGCGGCCGACCTCGTGGCGCAGCTCCGTCAGGATCTGCTGGCGCTGTGCTTCCAGCTGGGTGTGGCCTGCCGCGATGATGCGATCGGCTTCGGCCTGGGCCTCCGAGCGCATCTGCGCGAGGATCTCCTGGCCCTGGGTGCGCGCGTCCTCCCGGATGCGCGCGGCCTCGAGCCGGGCCTCGGCCAGCTGCTGCTGGTATTGCTGCAGGGTGAGCTGAGCTTCTTCCTGCGCGGCTTCCGCGCGAGCGATGCCGCCTTCGATCTTGTCCGACCGCTCATCGAGCGTCTTCATCAGGCGCGGGACCACGTACTTGTAGAACAGGGCCGCGATGATGGCGACGCAGACGATCGACCAGACGATGTCGTACGTTTCGGGGAGGAGAGGATTCACATCCTCTCCCTCCGCCGCCGCGAGCAAAACTGACTCGTACATCGGAATCAGAAAATGAAGCCGGCGACGAGACCGATGAGGGCAAGGGCCTCGGTGAACGCGATACCGAGGAACATGTTGGTGCGGATGGTGCCCTGGAGCTCAGGCTGACGCGCGATGCCCTCGATGGCCTTACCGACGACGATGCCGACGCCGATGCCGGGGCCGATCGCGGCGAGACCGTAGCCGACGGCGCCCAGGCCCTTGAAGGTGCTCTCGTTCGTGGCGGCTTGCTGGGCCAGGTAAGCGAGGCTCATGAGTCTTCCATTCCCTTTCTGTTGCTCACCCGCCGGTCGGCGTGGTGTAGCAGGTTTCCGGTAGTTGTGTCGGTGTCAGGTCAGTGATCGGCCGCGTGCTGTGCGAGTCCGATGTATACGGCGGTCAGCAGCGCAAACACGTAAGCCTGCAGGAAGATGACCAACAGCTCGAAAAGAGTGAATCCGAGTCCCGCGAGCAGCGAGAACGGCGAGAACACCTTCATCCACGCGGCGGCGTCGAACAGGAAGAACCAGGTCGCGCTGAAGAACAGCACCAGCATGATGTGGCCGGCGAGCATGTTCGCCATGAGTCGGACGGTCAGCGTGAACGGACGCAGGATGAAGGTCGAGACGAACTCGATCGGAATCAGCAGCACATGCAGTGCTGGGGGAACGTTCGGAACGACGATGCTGCTGCGCATGTAGTTCAAGAAGCCGTACTTCTTGATACCGACGTAGTTGAACGCCAGGTACGCGATGACGGCCAGCACCAGCGGCATGCCGATTCGGGCGTTCGACGAGATGTTCAACCCCGGAACGACACCCGAGAAGTTCAGAAAGAGGACCGTGAAGAAGATCGTCGCGATCAGCGGGAAGAACTTCCGTCCCGTTTCCTTGCCGAGGACCTCCTCACAGATCTGCTCTTTGACGAAGACCAGGCCGATTTCGGCGACATTCTGCAGGCCGCGCGGAACGATCCGGGGCGAGCGGAATGCCAGCACCATCACAACCACCAGAACAGCCGTCATCAGAATGCGGATCAGCATCAATCGATCGAGTTCGAACGGCGTTCCCTCGAACAGCACAGCTGGAGGGAAGAAGTCGGTAAGCGACGGCGCGTGGAACTCGGCCGCCAGTGTGGTGACGCTCAGCGTTCTCTCCCGTGTTCGGGCCGCGGGTACGGTCATTCCCGCGGTTCGATCGGACATTGACGATCAATTTGGGTCGACTCAGGTCGGCTCGAAGTTCGTCAGCAGCTGTGCGGTGATTCGAAATCCACCAGGCGTCTGTACGTGTGTCGGCGACATTCGTCGACATGCAGAACCGGAACACACCTCGGAGCCCGGCACGGCAGTAAGCATAGCGGCCCATGCAGGGGATCTCGGCGGTGACCCCTCGCTGATCCCCGACTTGGTCGCTTGCTTACCAACACTTTACCAAGTCATCTACGACAGCGTGTAGGGGGTGGGGGGTTTTCGTTACTGGCGGGTATCGGACGTGGGTTCCGAGTCGGTCGTCGTCACGTACGGAACCTTCTGCCGGACAACGCCGTACGTCTCCGCGCCGAGCACGATGACCAGGGCGCCGACCACGGTGAGGAACAACACGACCCGGTCGTAGAAGTCGAATCGGTGCAGGATCCCGACGACGATCAGCGCCACCAGGACCTTCCCCACCCAGCTGACCAGCATGACCAGGCCCGCGGTGCTCGGTGGCAGTTTCGCGCCGAACAGCACCACGGCCGCGGTGGTGAGGATGAAGCCGCCGCCGATCGCGGCGCCGAGCACCGCGCCCCACACGCCGGCGACACCCGAGACGGCCGCGCCCAGCGCGACCGACAGGACCACCAGCACGCCCAAGCCGATCAGTCCGTAGCGCAGCGCGGACCGCAGCGGCGCGTCGGGGCCGGGGACGGGTTCGGGTGTGAAGCTCACAGTCGCCGACTTTACCCGGACGCGGATCCGTCGCCCGCCGGGTCCCCACGCCGCAGCCCCGGAATAGCGGTGATCACCAAAGCGAAAACCAGCCCGCCCGCCATCAGCAACACGACCAGCCTGCGATCCATCAGCGAGGTGCCGACCGCGCCGAACGCGAGCACACCGACCCACAAATAGATCAACAACACCACGCGGCGATGGGAATGGCCGATCTGCAGCAAGCGATGATGCAAGTGCATTTTGTCCGGCGTCGAGAAACTCACGCCCGCGCGAACCCGTCGCACAATGGCGAGCAACAGGTCCAGCACCGGAATGAACATCACCGCACCGACCAGCAACAGCGGAGAAAGCAGACCGACGATGTCGCGCGGACCGTATCCCTGCAGCGGGATTCGCCCCGAGGCGCCGGTCGAGACCGCGGCCAGCATCAATCCGATCAACATCGAACCGGAGTCGCCCATGAATATTCGCGCGGGCTGGAAATTGTGCGGCAGGAATCCGAGGCAGCCACCCGCGAGCGCGGCGGCCAGCAACGCGGGGGGATAGGTGTCGACCGAGCCGCCCTGCTCGTTCATCAGACCGAGGCAGAACACGAAAACCGCGAGCGCGGCGATCAGCCCCAAGCCCGCCGCGAGGCCGTCCAGGCCGTCGACGAAGTTCATGGCGTTGACCAGGGTGACGGTGACCGCGACGGTAACGAGCCCGCCCTGCAATCCGTCCAGCACCACCGTGGTGTTGCTGAACGGGTTGTAGATCACATACCAGCCCAATCCCATGACGGCCATCACGCCCGCCGCCGTCACCTGGCCCGCGAACTTCGTCAGCGCGTCGAGTCCCCAGCGGTCGTCGACGATGCCTACCAGCACGATGATCGTGGCAGCCACCAGCACGGCGATCGGGATGTTGGGTTTGTAGTCGAAGCCGCTGCGCAGCGCGGGCAGCTGGTGGGCGAACAGCACCGCTGCGACCACACCGATGTACATGCCGACGCCGCCCATCCGCGGAATCGGCTTGACGTGCACGTCCCGGTCACGCGGCACGGCCACCGCGCCGAAGCCGATCGCCAGCACCCGCACCCCACCGGTGGCCAGGAACGTCACCACCGCGGAGATGAGCAGCACGACGAGCAGCTCCCGGAGCGGGACGACGGCGCTCGAACCCATCATCCGAGCTGCGCGGCGCCGCTGAGCGCTTCCGGCGACATGCCGAGCACCTCGGCGATGTCGGCGACGGGCACCGCGCCCACGCGCAGGATCCGCGGCTGATCGGCGGTCAGGTCGACGATGGTGGACGCGACCGCGTGTTCGGCCGGGCCGCCGTCGAGATAGACGCCGACCAGATCGCCGAGTTGATCGCGTGCCTCGGCGGCGGTCTTCGCCGGCGGCTGCCCGGACACGTTGGCGCTGGACACCGCCAGCGGGCCGACCTCACGCAACAGTTCGAGCGCGACCGGGTGCAGCGGCATCCGCAACATCACCGTCCCACGGGTGTCACCGAGATCCCAGGCGAGCGAAGGCGCTTGCTGCACAACCAGACTCAGACCGCCGGGCCAGAACGCCCGGATCAGCTCGCGCGCCTGCGGGCGCACCGAGAACACCAGGCCGTCGATGGTGTGCCAGGAACCGACGAGCACCGGCACCGGCATGTCCCTGCCGCGGCGCTTGGCCGCGAGCAACGAGTTCACCGCGGTCGAATCGAACGCGTCGGCGCCCAGCCCGTACAGGGTGTCGGTGGGCAGCACGACCAGACGTCCGGATTTCAGGGCGCTCGTGGCTGCGGACAGTCCCGCGGCGCGCGAGTCGGGATCCGCGCAGTCGTAGACGGTACTCACGGCAACCATCCTGGCATGCTGGGCCGCCTCTCCGAGAACTCAGGCCGTACTAGTTGGGTGAAAAGAGAGCCGCGTTCAGGTCTTGCGTCGGGTGCCGAGCGAGTTCTGGGCGTGCCCGGTGAGTTACCCGTGTGCTTGCGAAATCAGTCGTCACGTGGGCTGCGGCGGCTGTCGCCGCGCATCGGGAGCGTCCTCGATGCGACCTTTGCGGCTCGGCACCATGCCTGGATCCGTACTCCGCCGCACCGCACGCCATCGTCTCGAGCATCCCCCGCCGTTGTTCGGTTGCGCAGTGCTGCGCGGAGGCCGCGCCGGTGTGTCGCGTCTGTTCCTCGGCCCAGCGACCGGTCGCGAGACGCCCCGCGCAACCTGTTCGTGCGATGCCGCCCCACAGTCGTGCAGGCGTCGTCGTGTTGCCTCATCGCGGCGGTGCGGTCGTCGGAGGACGCGACCATCAGCGGAGTGGGCTTGGTCGGCAGCACAGACGCCGGGAAGGACCACACGGATTCGGTGCGCAACGGCGCGCGGCAGATCGTGCAGAGGACTTGCTCATGTATGCGTTGCGGCGACGAAGCGGGGTTTGCCTGCCAGGTCGGGGTGTTCGACGACGTCGGTGAAGGCGCCGGTGGCGGTGAGGAGGGCGGCTACGCCGGAGCCGTTGGTGTCGTCGTGCTCGATGGCGGTGGCGCCGCCTGGGCGCAGCAGCCGGGTGATGTTCGGGATCATGCCGCGTATCACCGACAATCCGTCCGGGCCGCCGAACAAGGCGACGGACGGATCGTGCTCGGCCACTTCGGGGTCGAGACCTGCGCCCTCCGGGATGTAGGGCGGGTTGGACACGACGATGTCCACCCGGCCGTTCAGGTCGGTGAGCAGGCCCGGATCGGTGGCATCGTCGGCGTAGAGGGTGATCGGGGTATCGCCCGCTGCGATCCGGTCGTCGGCGTTGCGCCGAGCCCAGACCTGCGCGGCGGGATCGAGTTCCACGGCGTGCACTTCGGCGTCGGGGCGGGCGTGCGCGAGGGCCAGTGCGAGCGCGCCCGATCCGGTGCACAGGTCGACGACGATCGGCGTGTGATCGTGCGGCAGCGCCTCCAGCTGCGCCAGCGCCCAGGCGTACAGCAACTCGGTCTCCGGGCGCGGCACGAAGACGCCGGGGCCGACCGCGAGATCGAGCGCACCCATCACGGCCGTTCCGGTCAAGTGCTGCAACGGGATTCGCCGTGCCCGGCGGGCGACCAACTCGCGGTACTCGTCCAACTTGCCTGGCGGGACGAGCGGCGTCAGCACCAGCCTGGTCCGCTCCACGCCGAGGACGTGCGCGGCGAGATGTTCGGCGTCGGCCCGCGGGCTGTGCACCCCGGCGGTCCGCAACGTCTCGATGGCGTCGTTGATGACGGGGCGCAGCGCTACTCGGCTCGTGGACATGACACCGACTCTGCCCGAACGACGATCATTCCGCGGCCATACGCGCTTCGCGATCCGCCTTCCCCAGGGCGTCGAGCAGCGCGTCGAGTTCCCCGTCCAGCACGGCGTCGAGGTTGTGCGCCTTGAAGCCGATCCGATGGTCGGTGATCCGGTTCTCCGGAAAGTTGTAGGTGCGGATGCGCTCGGAGCGGTCCACCGTGCGGATCTGGTTGGCGCGGCCCGCCGCGGCCTCCTGATCGGCCTGTTCTTCCGCCAGTGCCTGCAAACGCGCCGCGAGGACCTGCATGGCGCGCGCCTTGTTCTGCAGCTGGGAACGCTCGTTCTGGCAGGTGACCACGATGCCGGAGGGCAGGTGGGTGATGCGCACCGCGGAATCGGTGGTGTTGACGCCCTGACCGCCCTTGCCGGAGGAGCGGTACACGTCGATGCGCAGATCGGACTCGTCGATCTGCACTTCTTCGATCTCGTCGGGTTCCGGGTAGATCAGCACGCCCGCCGCCGAGGTGTGGATGCGGCCCTGCGATTCGGTCACCGGGACGCGCTGCACCCGGTGCACACCGCCCTCGAACTTGAATCGCGACCAGACACCGTCGCGCGCCGCGTCGCGGCTCTTGATCGACAGCGTCGCCTCTTTGTATCCGCCCAGGTCGGACAGGGCGGCATCGAGGATCTCGACCTTCCAGCCGTGGCGCTCGGCGTACCGCACGTACATGCGGGCCAGGTCGGCGGCGAACAGCGCGGACTCCTCGCCGCCTTCGCCGGACTTCACCTCGAGCACGACGTCGTCGCCGTCGTGCGGGTCGCGCGGGGCCAGCAGGTCGGCGAGAGCCTGTTCCAGTTCCTCGACCTGTCGTTCCAGATCCGGGACCTCCGCGGCGAACGCGGAGTCGTCGGCGGCGAGTTCCCGCGCGGCGGACAAGTCGCCGCGGGCCGTCTCCAGCTTGCGATAGGTGGCCATGACCGGGGCCAGCTCGGCGAATCGCTTGCCGACCCGGCGCGCGGCGCCCGCATCGTTGTGCAGCGACGGATCGGCCAGCTGCGTCTCCAGGCCGGCGTACTCGGCCAGAATGTCGTCGATGGCGGACGGTTGCGTCACAGTGCTTCCTTCTCCTGGTAGCTGTCCATACAAAACACCGACGCCCGGCCTGCGGGGCAGGACCGGGCGTCGGCGAGGAAGCTACTTGGCGTCGGCCTTCTTGCCGGCACGCTTGCCGTAACGAGCCTCGAAGCGGGCCACGCGGCCACCGGTGTCGAGGATCTTCTGCTTGCCGGTGTAGAACGGGTGGCACTGCGAGCAGACCTCGACGGTGATGTGTCCCGACTCCTTGGTGCTGCGAGTCTGGAAGGTGTTGCCGCAACCACAGACGACCGTGGTGTCGACATACGTCGGGTGAATTCCTGCCTTCATGGATGTCCTCTCGATTGTGGTCGCCGGGTCGCCCGCGCGAACGCGAAGCGTGAACCGGAACCGACTAGGCGGGAGCTCTGCTCACCTGAGCAGACGCAACGACCGTTCAGTATGCCAGAACTGCCGTTACGCTCCCAAAACGCCCCCGGCGAGTGGTTTGTTCCCGCCCCAGGTACTCCCCCATCGTTCACGCCCCCGGAAGTCCGGGCACGCGAATCCGCGCCACCTCCTGGACCCTGAAGTCGGGTAGTCCGCTACTCACGAATGTGAACGAATTCGTTCATAGAGTTGCAGACCTGGTGCACATCGGCGTGCCGAGACAGGAAAGGAGACCCCGTGAACGTCCGGATCGCGGCCGCGATTTTCGTTCTGCTGATTCTCTCGGTGGCCGTCGGTGTATCCGCGCTCGCCGCGACCCCGAACTATCCCGCGCCGAAGAACGCCGTGTACGTCCACACCTCGGAATCCGCCGCCCCCGATCCCGACGCGAGGTCTTGCGCCCTGATCATCGCTCTCCTCATCGGCGGCGCGGCCACGGTCGGCTTCGTCTTCTTCGCTCCCCAGACGCCGAAAGGGTCCCGCAGCGGCGGGACCCTTTCGGCCGTTGTCACGGCGCCGACCTGGCGCCGCTACTCACTCGTCGAGCGCGCCCGGCGCGGTCTTGCTCACCTGCATCAAGAACTCGATATTGTTCTTGGACTTCTTCAGACGGTCGATCAGCAGATCGATCGCCTGGTGCGAGTCCAGGCCGGACAGTACGCGGCGCAGCTTGTGCAGCACCCCCGCCTCGTCGGGGCTGAGCAGTAGCTCGTCCTTGCGGGTACCGGACGGGTTGACGTCCACCGCCGGGAACACCCGCCGCTCCGCGATCTTGCGGTCCAGCTTGAGCTCGGCGTTACCGGTGCCCTTGAACTCCTCGAAGATCACCGTGTCACCGGTCGAACCGGTCTCCACCATGGCGGTGGCGATGATCGTCAGCGAGCCGCCGTTCTCGATGTTGCGGGCCGCGCCGAGGAACCGCTTGGGCGGGTACAGCGCGGTGGAATCCACACCACCGGAGAGGATGCGGCCCGAGGCGGGCGAGGAGTTGTTGTACGCGCGCCCGAGCCGGGTGATCGAGTCGAGCAGCACGACGACGTCCTTGCCCATCTCCACCAGGCGCTTGGCGCGCTCGATGGCGAGTTCGGCGACCGAGGTGTGATCCGACGGCGGACGGTCGAAGGTCGAGGCGATGACCTCGCCCTTCACCGAGCGCTGCATGTCGGTGACCTCTTCCGGACGCTCGTCGACCAGCACCACCATGAGGTAGCACTCGGGGTTGTTGGTCGCGATCGCGTTCGCGATGTCCTGCAGGATCGTGGTCTTACCGGCCTTCGGCGGCGACACGATCAGGGCGCGCTGGCCCTTGCCGATCGGCATGATCAGGTCGATCACGCGGGTGGTCAGCTTGTTCTGCTGGGTCTCCAGCCGCAGGCGCTGGTTCGGGTACAGCGGGGTGAGCTTGCCGAATTCGGGACGGCGCTTGGCCGCCTCGACGTCGCCGCCGTTGACCGTGTCCAGCCGCACCAGCGGATCGAACTTCTGGCGCTGGTTGGACTGCTCGCCGTCGCGCGGGGCACGCACCGCGCCGGTGATCGCGTCACCGCGGCGCAGGCCGTTCTTGCGGACCAGGTTCATCGACACGTAGACGTCGTTCGGCCCGGCCAGGTAACCCGAGGTGCGGACGAAGGCGTAGTTGTCCAGCACGTCGAGGATGCCCGCGACCGGCTGGAGGACGTCGTCCTCGCGGATCTCGAGCTCGCGGGTCTCGCCGCCACCGCTGCCGCCGTCGCGGTCGCGCCCACGACGACGCTCCCGGAAGCGGCGTCCGCGCCGTCCGCGACCGCCCTCTTCGTCGTCGCCACCGCGGCCACCCGGGCTGCCGTTCTGGCTCTGCTGGCCGCGCTCGCCTTGGCCGCGCTCGCCTTGGCCACGCTCGCCTTGGCCACGGTCGCCCTGGCCACGCTCGCCCTGGCCGCGGTCGCTCTGGCCGCGGTCGCCCTGGCCACGGTCGCGGCGGCGCTCGCCACCTTGCTCGGCGTCCTGCTTCGGTTCCTCGGTACGCGTCTCGGCCTGCGCGGTATCGGTCGCGGATCGCGCCTGGTCACGGCCGCGCCGCTGCCGACCGCGGCCACGCTGGCCGCTGTCTCGGCCGGACTCCTCGGTGGTCTCGGTCGCCGTGGACGACGCCGCCTCGGCGGCGGGCGCGGAATCGGCGGGGGCCGTCTTCGCCGGGGCGGGAGCCTCGCTGGGCGCGGCCGAAGCCGCGGGCGTCACGTCGAGGGTCGCCTGCTCGGCCTTGGCCGGCGCCTGCTCAGCGGGAGCGGCGGTCTTCGCGGTGGCATCGGCCTTCGCGGTTGCCGCGGACTTGGCCTCGCTCTTGGCGGGCTTCTCCGCCTTCGCCGCCTTGCCCGCGGCCTGATTTTCCTTGATGGCGGCGATCAGATCGCCCTTGCGCATCCCGGAGGTGCCTCGGATACCGAGCTCCCCCGCGAGCGCACGCAACTGCGGCAACAACATTCCAGTCAGCCCCGATCGTGCGACGTCGGTGTGTTCGCTCATCTTCGAAATCTGTCCGGATTCACTATCGCGCTCGCCCGTCGGGTTCGATTCCACGCCGGGTGTCGCGAGCAGGTCCGTATCTGTCACGGAAATCCTTTCCTTCCCTCGATCGCCGTGTGCTGTTTCGAGGGTTCGTCCCGCAGCCCGGGCATTCTGCCGGACTGGGATGCGTCCGTCCGGGCGCTGTGTGCCGTATCACCTGCCCCGCCGGACCGGCGGCTTCTCCACCGTTGGTGAAAGGTGGGGAGAGATCATTCCAGTTGCGCAGCTACGCAGCACCCCCATGGCCTGGAGGCTCGAGCCTGGAGCCTGCTGGAGCGATTGCCCTGATGAAGCACCGGCGTCTGATGCGCACGATGTACGGACCTGCCCAGAATAGCTGTCCATTGCGAATCTCGGCAAGGCAGACTCGCCGTCAGTCGATCAGGACGCCTTCGGCGATTCCCGGCTCCACGACGCGCAGGCCGTCGGCCGTCGCCAGTTCGCGGAGTTCCGCGGGAAATTCGCTGGTCCCCAGGGCCAGGATGGTCGGTCCCGCCCCGGAGACGGTGGCCGCGATGCCCGCCGTGCGCAGGCGCGTGATCCAGGCGGTGGTCAGCGGTAGCGCGGGGGCACGCTGGGCCTGGTGCAGGCGGTCCGCGGTGGCGGGCAGCAGCAGGTCGGGACGCTGGGTGAGCGCCACCACGGCCAGCGCGGCGCGGCTGACGTTGAACGCCGCGTCGCCGTGCGTCACGACGTCGGGCAGCAGGCCGCGAGTGTGCGCGGTGGACGAGCGCTCCTCCGGGATCAGCACGACCGGGCGCAGTGCGGAATGCGCCTCCAGCCGCACCGCGCGGTAGACGCGACCGTGGTATTCCGTGCCAGGGGCCTCGTCGGCGGGGCGATCACTCTCGGTCCACGAGACCACGATCCCGCCGAGCACGCTGGCCGCCGCGTTGTCCGGATGTCCTTCGAATTCCGCGGCCAGCTGCACCATTCGGTCGGCAGGCGTGGCCAGCGCCGAGTCCAGTTTCGCGGCGAGGGCGCACCCGGCGGCAAGTCCGCCGACCACCGCCGAGGCCGAGGAACCGAGGCCGCGCGAATGCGGAATCACGTTGCGGCACACCACATCGAGGCCGTCGGCCCACACCCCGGCCGACTCCAGGCCGCGCTCGATCGCGCGGACCACGAGATGCGAAGGGCCCCACGGCACATCGTCGGCGCCCTCACCCTCGACCCGGATGGTGAGCCCGGAATCGGTAGTGCGCACCTGGATTTCGTCGTAGATCCCCAATGCCATACCGAGCGAGTCGAACCCGGGACCGAGGTTCGCGGTGGACGCGGGCACCCGGGCGGTCACGGTCAGACCGGCGGGCAGCGTCGCGCTCATGACCTGGCTGTCGCGCGAATTCAACTCAGGCCAGCTCTAATTCGGCGGCGACCGCGACCGGATCGACCGAGATCGGCTGCACCTGCGGCATGCCGGACAGCGCGGTGTCGGGGTCCTTGAGACCGTTGCCGGTCACGGTGCACACGACGGTGAGCCCGGCATCCAGCCAGCCCTCCTTGCGTGCGGCGAGCACACCGGCCACGCTGGCCGCCGACGCGGGCTCGACGAACACGCCCTCGGTCGCCGCGACCAGGCGGTACGCGTCGAGGATCTCCTCGTCGGTGGCGGCGCGGAAAGCGCCGCCGGACTGCTCCTTGGCCTCGACCGCGCTGTTCCAGGAGGCGGGCGCGCCGATCCGGATCGCGGTGGCGATGGTCTCGGGATCCTTCACCGGGGCGCCGTTGACCAGCGGGGCCGCGCCCGCGGCCTGCACGCCGAGCATGCGCGGCAGCCCGCCGGTGACGCCGTCGGCGTAGTACTCCCGGTAGCCACGCCAGTACGCGGTGATGTTGCCCGCGTTGCCGACGGGAAGGGCGTGCACGTCGGGGGCCTTGCCGAGCACGTCGCAGATCTCGAAGGACGCTGTCTTCTGGCCCTCGATGCGGGCCGGGTTCACCGAGTTCACCAGTCCGATGCTGGGGAAATCAGCGGTGACCTTGCGTGCGAGTTCGAGGCAGTCGTCGAAGTTGCCCTGCACCTGGATGATCTTCGCGCCGAGCATCACGGCCTGGGCCAGCTTGCCCATCGCGATCTTGCCCTGCGGAATCAGCACGGCGCAGCTCATGCCCGCGCGGGTGGCGTACGCCGCGGCGGATGCCGAAGTGTTGCCGGTGGACGCGCACAGCACCGCCTTCTGGCCGCGGTACTTGGCGTCGGTCATCGCCATCGTCATGCCGCGGTCTTTGAACGAGCCGGTCGGGTTCAGGCCCTCGACCTTCAGGTAGACCTCGCAACCGGTGATCTCGGACAGGTGCGGCGCGGGCACCAGCGGCGTTCCGCCCTCGTACAGCGTGACCGGCTCCCAGTCGGCCGCGCCGGCGAGCCGGTCGCGGTAGGCCGCGATCAGGCCCGGCCAGCGGGAGTGCACCCCTGCCTGTGGCGCGACGCCGGTCGCGTGCCCGCCCGTCTCCCGGCCGCCGCCCCTCATGGAGTCGCTGCGCGACGCTGTGGTCATTCTTCGGTGCCTTCCAATCTCAGAACGCTGGTCACGGATGTGACGGATGCCATTCCCGCCAGTGCGGCCACGGTGTCCGCGAGCGCCGATTCCACGGCGTGGTGGGTCACCACGACCAGGCGCGCACCCGAGCCGTGCCCTTCTTGACGGACGGTCGAAATGCTCACCCCGTGTTTGGCGAATTCGCCCGCCACCGCGGCCAGGACTCCAGGACGGTCCTCGACCTGCAGGTTCACGTGATAGCGGGTGGGCGTATCGCCGATCGGCGCGATCGGTAGCTCAGCATAAACCGATTCGCCGGGAGCGCGACCCCCATAGAACTTGTTCCGTGCCGCCATCACCAGATCGCCGAGTACGGCCGACGCGGTCGGAGCGCCGCCCGCGCCCTGCCCGTAGAACATCAGCCGCCCGGCGTTCTCCGCCTCGACGACCACCGCGTTGAACGCACCGGTCACCGCGGCCAGCGGGTGCTTGCGGGGGATGAGCGCCGGGTAGACGCGCACCGAGACCCGCTCTTTGCCGCCGTCCTCCGGTCCGGGCTCGCCGGGACCCGCGTCCACCCGCTCGCAGATGGCCAGCAGTTTGACCGTGCAGTCGAGCGCGGAGGCGGTTTCCAGATCCTCGGCGGTGATCCGCGAGATGCCCTCGCGGTAGACATCGGCGGCGGTCACCCGGGTGTGGAAGGCCAGCGAGGCGAGGATCGCGGCCTTGGCCGCGGCGTCGAAACCCTCCACGTCGGCGGTCGGGTCGGCTTCCGCGTAGCCCAGCCGGGTGGCCTCGGCCAGCGTCTGGGAGTAGTCGGCGCCGGTCTCGTCCATCGCGGAGAGGATGAAGTTGGTGGTGCCGTTGACGATGCCGACGACCCGGTTCACCCGGTCGCCCGCCAGCGACTGGATCAGCGGGCGCACCACGGGGATGGCGCCCGCGACGGCGGCCTCGAAGTACAGGTCGGCGCGGCTGGCTTCGGCGGCGGCGGCGAGCTCGCCGGTGTAGTCGGCCAGCAGCGCCTTGTTCGCGGTCACCACGGATTTGCCCGCGTTCAGCGCGGCCAGGATCAACCGGCGCGGCGGATCGATGCCGCCGATCACCTCGACCACCAGGTCGACGTCGTCGCGGGCGACCAGGGCGTCCGCGTCGGTGGTCAGCAGGTCCGCGGGGATGCCGCGGTCGGTGGCGAGACTGCGCACGGCCACACCGCGGAGCACCACCGGCGCGCCGACACGGGAACGCAGGTCATCGGCGTGCTCACGCAGGATGCGCACGACCTCGGTACCCACATTGCCCATGCCGAGGACCGCCACCCCGATCGGGCGATCGGTCCCCCACACGCCGTTCTTCGCGTTGACCGTCACGCTTCCACCTCCAAGCTGAGCAGGTCCGCCACCGTTTCCCGGCGCAGAATCAGACGCGGCTGTCCATCCCGCACCGCGACGACCGCGGGCCGGGTCAACTGGTTGTACCGGCTGGACATCGAGTAGCAGTACGCGCCGGTGGCGGCGACGGCGATCAGGTCGCCGGGGCCGACGTCGGCGGGCATCCAGGTGTCCCGGATGACGATATCGCCGCTCTCGCAATGCTTTCCGACGACGCGCGCCACCACCGGCCCGGCCTGCGACGACCGCGACACCAGACGGCAGTCGTAATCGGCCTGGTACAGCGCGGGCCGGATGTTGTCGCTCATGCCGCCGTCGACACTCACGTACCGGCGGCGCAGACCGCCGTCCAGCGAGACGTCCTTGATGGTGCCGACCTCGTAGAGCGTCACCGTGCCGGGCCCCGCGATGGCCCGGCCCGGCTCCACCGCGATCGTCGGCGTGGGCAGGCCCGCGCGTTCGGCTTCGGCGGCGACCAGTTCGCGCAGGTTCACCGCGAACCGGTCCAGCGGCGGCGGGTCGTCCGACGGCAGATACGAAATGCCAAGTCCGCCACCGAGATCCAGCGTCGCGATCTGCACGGTGCGCTCGATGCCGAACTTGTCGATGGCTTCGCGGAGCAGGCCGAGCATGCGCCGCGCGGCGATCTCGAAGCCGTCGATCTCGAAGATCTGCGAGCCGATGTGGCTGTGCAGGCCGACCAAGCGCAGGTTGTCGGCGTCGAAGACGCGCGCGAGCGCCTCCATCGCGTCGCCGCCCGCGATCGAGAAACCGAACTTCTGGTCCTCGTGCGCGGTCGAAATGTATTCGTGGGTATGGGCTTCCACTCCGACGGTGACCCGCACCAGTACGTCCTGCACCACGCCCGCGCGGCTCGCGACGGCTTCCAGGCGCTCGATCTCGATGAGCGAGTCAACCACGACGTGGCCGACGCCCGCGGACACCGCGGCTTCCAGCTCGGCGACGGATTTGTTGTTGCCGTGCAGGGCGATTCGCTCCGCGGGGAAGCCCGCGTGCAACGCGATGGCGAGTTCGCCGCCGGAGCAGACGTCCAGCGAGAGGCCCTCGTCCCGGATCCAGCGGGCGACCTCGCCGCACAGGAACGCCTTCGACGCGTAGTGGACTCGCGCGTTCGCCCCGAACGCGCGGACCATGTCGCGGCAGCGGGAACGGAAGTCGTCCTCGTCCACCACGAACAGCGGGGTCCCGAACCGCTCGGCCAGCTCGTACACCGGCACGCCCGCCAGGTGGACCACGCCCGCGTCGTCGCGGGTCGCGTTGCGCGGCCAGACGTTCGCGGGCAGGTCGATCATCTGCCGCGGATCGCTCGGGCGCTCAGGCAGATTCGGCGCATGCGGCATCTCGGCGTGCCGGGGACCGGCGGGATGCGCGCTCATACCTCCACCTCGCTAGCGCTCGGCTCCGGCATGACCGCGCATGCGGCTGTAACGATGGTTCGCAGGCTCACGACGTCCACCTCGCTACGCTCGCTCACTTTCGCTTCCTTCCTCGCTTCGGTCGACCGGACGGTCACATGCGCTCCGGCGCACTGACGCCGAGCAGGCCCAAGCCGTTGGCCAAGACCTGGCGCGTGGCGTTGACCAGAGCGAGCCTGGCCGCGTTCGTCGGCGAGACGGGGTCGTCGCCGAGCGGCAGGACGCGCAGGTTCTTGTTGGTCTGGAAACGGTGGTACGCGCCGGCCAGTTCCTCCAGGTAGCGGGCTACCCGATGCGGTTCGCGCAAGCTCGCCGCACCGCTCACCACGCGCGGGTATTCGCCGAGGGTGCGGATCAGCTCGCCTTCCTCGTCGGACGACAGCAGCGCGAGGTCGGCGGCGACGGAGTCGTAATCGAATTCGGCGGCATTGCGCGCGATGGACGCGGTCCGCGCGTGCGCGTACTGCACGTAGTAGACCGGGTTCTCGTTGCTCTGACTGGCCCACAGGTTCAGATCGATGTCGATGCTCGAGTTCACCGACGAACGCACCAGGGAGTACCGCGCCGCGTCCACGCCGATCGCCTCGACCAGGTCGTCGAGGGTGACCACGGTCCCAGCGCGCTTGCTCATCTTCACCGCGACGCCGTCGCGCAGCAGGTTCACCATCTGCCCGATCAGCACCTCGACCGTGGCCGGGTCGTCGCCGAACGCGGCCGCGGCGGCCTTCAGTCTGCCGATGTAACCGTGGTGGTCGGCGCCGAGCATGTAGATGCACAGGTCGAAGCCGCGGGCCCGCTTGTCCTGGAAGTAGGCGATGTCGCCCGCGATGTAGGCGGCTTTGCCGTCGCTCTTGATGACCACCCGGTCCTGGTCGTCACCGTATTCCGAGCTGGCGATCCACCAGGCGCCGTCCTTCTCGTACAGGTCTCCGGAGTTCTTCAGCCGCTCCACGGCCTGCTCGACCGCGCCGGAGGCGAACAGCGAGCTCTCGTTGAAGTAGACGTCGAAGTCGGTGCCGAATTCGTGCAACGACTCCCTGATGTGCGCGAACATCAGCTCGACGCCTTCGGCACGGAACAGCTCGAGGCGCTCGGCCTCCGGCATGCTCAGCACGTCCGGGGTGGCGGCCACGATCTTGTCGGCGATCTCACCGATGTAGGCGCCCGCGTACCCGTTCTCCGGGGTCGGCGCGCCGGTGGCGGCCGCGGCCAGCGAGGCGGCGAACCGGTCGATCTGCGCGCCGTGGTCGTTGAAGTAGTACTCGCGCACCACGTCCGCGCCCTGCGCGGCCAGGATGCGGCCCAGCGCGTCGCCGACCGAGGCCCACCGGGTGCCGCCCAGATGCACGGGACCGGTCGGGTTGGCCGAGACGAACTCGAGGTTGATCCGGGTGCCCTTCAGCGTCTCGGCGGTGCCGTACGCGGCGCCCGCGGCGAGCACCCGCTCGATGATCGCGCCCTGCGCGGAGGCCGCGAGGCGGATGTTCAGGAAGCCGGGCCCGGCGACCTCGGCGGCGGCGACGCCGTCGGCGGCGGCCAGCGCGTCGGCCAGCCAGGTGGCCAGATCACGCGGCTTCGTTCCGGCGCGCTTGGCCACCTGCATCGCGACATTCGTGGCATAGTCGCCGTGTTCGGGGTTGCGGGGACGCTCCACGGTGACCTCGTCGGGCAGGACCGCGGGGTCCAGTCCACGTTCGACAAGCACCTTCGCCGCGGTAGAGCGAAGGAGATCTGCAAGGTCAGCTGGAGTCACGAGTCTCTATCCTATGGTCTTGGCGGGTGTGCACCTCGGGTGGGCACTGCGCAGCCAGCGGATCCATCCACGTCGAAAGAGCACACTGAGCGATGCCTAGCAGTCCCAGCGCCAAATCGGCCAAGGCCGCCAAGGCCGCGGCGAAGTTGTCGGCTCCCCGCAAGCGGGGCGGGCAAGGACAGCTTCCGAAGAAGAATCGCCAGGTTCCCTGGTTGGCCATCGGCGCGGCCGTAGTAATCATCGCATTGATCGGCGCGCTGGCTTACAGCCTGGTCCCCAAGTACCGGGAGAAGGCCGACCTGGAGAAGTACACGCCGAGCGCGCAGAAGAAGGACCCGTCCGACGGGATCGCGGGCGTGGTGAAGAAGGAATACCCCGCCGGGCTGCACATCAGCTCCAGCCAGCGCGTGGCCTACGACCAGGCTCCGCCGTTCGGCGGCCCGCACGACCAGTCGTGGGCGACCTGCACCGGCGTGGTCTACAACAAGCCGATCCGGGTGGAGAACGCGGTGCACTCGCTCGAGCACGGCGCGGTGTGGATCACCTACAACCCGGACAAGGTGAACGCCGACGGCATCGCGACGCTGAAGGCGAAGGTCGAGGGCAAGCCGTACACGTTGATGTCGCCCTACCCCGGCCTCGACTCCGCCGTCTCCTTGCAGTCCTGGGGGCACCAGTTGAAGCTGGACAGCCCCGACGACAAGCGCGTCGGCCAGTTCATCACGGCGCTGCGACTGAACAACTACGCCTACCCCGAGGTCGGCGCGGACTGCTCGACCATCGTCTTCGACACCGACAACCCGCCGCCGTTCGACCCCACGCCGCCCGGACCCGACGCGGTGCCGATGGACGGCAAGGGCTTGCAGCAGGACCAGACCGAACTCGGCGGCATGCCCGGTGGTCTGCCCGGCGTGCCCGGCGTGCCGGGTCTTCCCGGACTTCCCGGTGTGCCCGGCGCTCCGGTGCCCGCGCAGCCCGCGCCCGTTCCGCCGGCGCCCGCGCAGCCCGCTCCTGGCGCGGGGCAGTAGTGGCCGGCGATCAGGGAGGCGCCGAGTCTGAGGGGCGCGAAGCATCCGCCGGTTCCGGCGCTCCTGAAGTCACCGCGTCCGGCACTCACGACGCCATCGGACCCGACGGTCGCAAGGCGCGCGGTCCCCGCAATCGCAAAACCGCTGGGTCCGGGGATCGCGCCGCGTCCGCAGGGTCCGGCACTCCCACATCCGCCGATCGCAGCGCAACCGGGTCCAGCGAACCGACGACAGCCGCCGGCACCGGAGTCACCGAGTCCGGCGATCTCCAAGCCGCCGGGTCCGGCGATCGGGCAACAACCGCCGCGCCCGAAGCACCTGCCGGATCGGATGATCGCCGAGCTACCGCATCCGAACGCGAAGCAGCTGACGGATCCGATGACCGCGAAGCATCCGGCGTCGGCGGACAGTTCCGCCGCCAGCGCACCGCGCTGCTGACCCTCGGCATCATCGGCGCCATCCTGATCGGGTTCGCGATCGGCGTGCTGGCCCGGATTCCGCTGAACGGTTCAACCGAGCCGGACCCGGGCCCGGTCGACGTCGGTTTCGGCCAGGACATGTCGGCGCACCACGCCCAAGCCGTCGAAATGGCGGGCGTGCTGCTGGTTCGTTCCACCGACACCGAGGTACGCCGCCTGGCCTACGACATCCTCACCACCCAGCAGAGCCAGATCGGGCGCATGCAGGGCTGGTTGCAGCTGTGGGGCGAACCCGCGCAGAGCGTCGACGGGTTCATGGGCTGGATGACCGAGCCGGTGAGCGGCCACGATCATTCCGGTGCCGACATGCCCCACCACTCCGGGCCGGTGTCCACCATGCCCGGCATGGCCACCCCCGCCGAACTCGCCGCGCTCCGCCAGGCCACCAGCCCCAAGCTGGACACGATGTTCCTACAGCTCATGCTGCGCCATCACCAGGGCGGGTTGTCGATGATCGACTACGCCGCCCAGCACGCCGACACCACAGCGGTGCGCACCCTGGCCGAAACCATGGCCACCACCCAGCGCGGCGAATCCGACCTGATGACCACCATGCTCACCGCCCGGGGCGCCGCCCCCCTCCCCTGACCCGAAACCCCGCCGCCGTCCGCCCTTTTTGGCGGACGGCCGCCGATACGATAGGCTGACCCAGCCCGATCGGACCGCCATCACGGCCCCGACCGAGCCCTATCCCGCCCTCGTAGCTCAGGGGATAGAGCGTCTGCCTCCGGAGCAGAAGGCCGCAGGTTCGAATCCTGCCGAGGGCACCGAGCGAAGGCCCCTGACCAGCCGGTCAGGGGCCTTTCTCGTCAGCAGCCTCAACCTCATGGGCGAGAAGTGCTCAGTCGACGCTACGACAGATGAGCTGCCCGCCGTCGCGCGGTCCGATTACTCGTAGTGATAGCGGCAGGAGATGATCACGACCGCATCGCCCTCGATCGCGTACACGATCCGGTGTTCCTGGGTGATGCGGCGCGACCAGTAGCCAGCCAGGGTGTGCTTCAACGCTTCCGGCTTACCGATGCCTTCGTAGCCGTTACGTTTGATGTCCTCGATGAGGGTATTGATCCGGCGCAAGATGCGCTTGTCGTTGCCGAGCCACCACTGGTAGTCGTCCCAAGCGGAAGCGGTGAATGTCAGTTTCACTCGGCCACCCCGCGATGGGATGCATTGCGCTCGGGAGTAACTTCTTCGTCGTCTTCGTGCTCACCTGGGTCCGCCAGGTCCCGAGGTGTGGCACCGCCGCCTCGATGTTCCGCTATTGAACGTTCGAGGTGTCGCGCATTAGCCGGATTGCCGAGAAGGTACGCGGTCTCCTTCAGCGCTTGGTATTCACTCAGGGCGACCACCACGGCAGGTTCGTGCCCGGCACGGGTGATCACCACTTCTTCTAGGTCTTCGGTGGCGCTGTCAAGAACCGATGCGAGGTTCGCTCGCGCCTCGGTGTAGTTCATCGGCTTCATATTCCCAATGTACAGGATCCTGTACAGATAGGAACCGCAGTTATTCGGATCGCCGATGGCGCGTTCGCCGCTACGCATCTCGACGGAGGGCGACCACGCGGTATGAAACTGCCGGACGCGCCTTCCGCCATGAACTTCGGGGTCCACGTCGTAGCCGACGCAGCGGCGCAGGATCTGAATCCACCGGTCGACCAGCTTGGAGAAGAACACGATGTCACGGGCGGCCCGCGCGTAGTCGTAGCTGTCCGGGCTGCGGGGTGAGCCATCCGAGCACGGCGTGCCCTCGGCGTCCTTCGCGCCGTCTTGGTTGATCGACCCGTAGGACGGCATGGTGAGCGTGACCGGCGACCGGCATCGCCTCATCTACACAACACAACTGAACGGTGGACATGACCGACGCAACCCGCCTGGCCCCGCACACTTCCGAACCGCTCCAGTTCGTCACCGACCTGCTTGGAGACATCGGACGCCCTCAACCCGACTTGCGGACACTTACCGATCCGCGCGAGGCCGCTCACCTTATTGCTGAAGAATCTCGGTCGCGGATCACTGCCGTTCTCGACAAGTTCGGAGGAACGCCGGTTGTACTGCTGAGCGGCGGCGTCGATTCGATCTACGTCACAGCCGTCACGGTCGCACTCGGCGCGAAACCGACAGCGGTCACGATCTTGACCGAAGGCCAATCGGACGAACAGAACGCAGCAGCCGCGGCCGCAGCCCTCGGCCTGAGGCATGACCTCATCCGCCTGACACCACAAGAGGTCAGCCAAGTGGCTCGTGACACTATGCGGCGACTTGGCACGTCGGAACTCTGGGAGGTAACCGCAGGCATCCCGATACTCGCCGCTCGTAGGAGCTTCGACAAGATCGCACAACTTGGCCCGATCTTGAACGGTAGCGGCGCGGATGCAATCCTCGGTGGCGGCAAGCGACTCACCCATCTAGTGGCATCGCTCGACGCGAGGGGCGAGCTCGACCGAATCATTCGAGCGGAGTCAGCCGCGAACTTCAGATATGACCGGCTCGTCCCACACTTCTATCCAGCGCTGCTGGATGAGTATGCCGATCGGCTTGTTCATGTATTCCAGACGGTGCGGTGGTGGCAGATCACCGAACGATTCGCTCCCCCAGCACTTTTCGGATCGCGCGACGGTATGACTGTGGACAAACTCGCCCTCCGCTTGGCGTGTGAGGAAGAGCTTCCATCAGGAGTGAAGCACCTTGCCTGGGCAGTGAAGTCGCCAATCCAGCGTTCATCCGGCCTAATGTCCGTCCTTGCGACTGCCGCCCGGTCGTACGCCGCCAACCTTCCAGGAGCACGGACCTACTCAGATCCCATGACCGAGGACGCCGAAGCCGTAGCAACACGCTTGTACCTCTCGATCCTGGAGAACAGCTAGCGGCACCGCTCCAAGATTCGCCCATGCTGTGGAGCCCTCGAAGGGTCGCGCGTCAGCTGGGTTGCCGAGAAGGTAAGCGGTCTCCTTCAGCGCTCGATATTCGCTCAGGGCGACCACCACGACAGGTTCGCGCCCGGTACGTGTGATCACCACTTCTTTTAGATCCTCGGTGGCGCTGTCGAGAACCGATACGAGGTTCGCTCGCGCCTCGGCCGGTGACTGCCCGCACGAGAGGAGGACCGTTGCACAGCACGACATTTGGTGATCACACCGTCCTCTGGCGAATTACGCGAGTATCGCGGATCGCGACCCCGAGATGATGTTGACGAGTGGCACACTGTCGAAAGGTCTACTCGACATTTGCCGCAGCCATGTGCCACTCGTAAACGGAGAGTTTGCGGGGACGTGCGCGGTGCGGCACGGTGACAGTTATGGTCGGTGGGCTGGACGCGGTGTGGCGGTCGGTGCGCGATGTGCTCGGCGCGGCCGCCAAGGACTACAGCGCCGCCGCCGCCGCGATGCCCAGGAACGCCGCCCGTGTCGTCACCGAGACCGCCGCCAGGTTCGTGGATGCCGATGCGGCGCACGCACCGGCTCTGCGTGCGGCATTCTCCGACTCTCCTGGCGGTATCGCCACCAACGCAAGGTCTTCCACCTATGTACGCGGCCGCGATCTGATCGACGAAGTGGACTACAGCGCACTGCGGCGGGCAAGGGGAACCGGGTCCTCGGGGTCCTACCCGACGTTCGAAGAGATCCAACGCCTGCAAGGATTCGACGGCCCCGTCACCATCGCCACACAGCACGAGGTCGACGCGGCAGTCGCGGCGGGCGGGCAAGAGCTGTTCCGGGGGTTCGAGGAGGACCGCTACCTCGACGCATTCGTCGCCGGCCCGGTGCGACCTGGCGGTGGGCCCACCGGATCGGGGACGTATGCTTCGCCGCTGGAGGAGGTCGCACTCCACTACGCCGATCCCACCCGCACGCAGGACCTCTCCACCCGGCAGGCCCGGGTGGTGCGCATGGCGTTACGCCCCGATGCCAAGAAAATCACTCTCCGCGCGCTCGAGTCCGAACGTACCCGCACCCTGGCGGAGGTCGCCCGGGAACTACGGGCTCTGCGTGATTCGGCGAACCCCACGGCCGAGGACATGGCTCGCTACACTGCGCTGCAGGACAAGGAGCTGACGTTGGCCGACATCGGCCAATACGGTGCCGTACGCGGCTGGGACGCCATCGACGGATCCGACACCTTCTCGAACAGGGAGTGGGTCGTACTCAACCCGACCGCCCTGTTGGTCCAGCGCTGAGCATCGCCCCCGAGCGCCCACGCTCCAGCTGAGTGGCCACCACCCGCACTCGGCCGCCGACTGCCGTGGCGTGGGGTGCGGATGAGCAATGCCGCCGCATATGAGAAAGGCCCCCTTGCCGGGAGCCCGTCTCGAATGGCTGGGTACGCGCGACGTTTACGGCAGGGGTTCGGTGGGTTTGCCGGTGGAACTGAAGACGCCCGCGTTGGTGAGGTAGGTGAAGGCGGGAGCCGTGAAGCCGGGCTGGAGGAAGTAGAAGTGGGCCTTGGTGACGGCGCCGTTCTCGGCGGCGTCGCAGAGGGCTTGCAGGGCGGTGGGGTCGACTGTGACGGCGGTGAGTTTGCCCGCCTCGTAGTCCATGTCCACCCACTTGGCGTGAATGGCGGCGCTCATGACGCTGCCGGTGAAGTCCTCCCGATCCGAGGCGGCGCTGAGGCCGAGCTCGAGGCCGTCGTCGAGGTCGGTCGGGGTGTGCTGCCAGCGGCCGTACTCCCACCAGCGCACGAAGCTGACGGGGCCTTCGACGCCGCCGGGCAGCTTCGTCGTCGGTTCCACGGACCGCACCCAGGCGGGCGCAGCGGCCAGCGGATCATAGGAGGTCCCGGCGACCTCGTTGTCCTCGTCCCTTCCGAATAGCAACGCGCGGTCATCGGGATATCTGACCAGCGAGAACCAATTGCCCTCACCGTCGTCGTTGATCAGCCGGCCGCCTTCCACTCTGGCCGTCTGCCCGATCTCCTGTCCGCTCGCGGCCCCATCGGTGTGGGTGGCGGCGGTGATCACGTCCAAGACGGTCACGCGCGCCCACAACACCTCGGGATGCGGCAACTGAAATCCCATGCCGGGCAACGTATCACCGGCCCCCTACGGCGACAACCGGGCCGGCAATCGACGGGACAACCCATTCGGGCCGCGGTTCGCCCGACAGCAAACCTGGTTGGCGGCGATCACACAGATGTTGGGAGGGAAGGCAAATTCACGGCAATGAGTCCGGCTCGGGTCGCGCGACATTCCCGCGTGACGATCGAGCCGATTCCGGTCCGGATTGTCCGGTATCACGCGGACGCAGCGCATAGGCGGGAACCAGCTGATCGCGCACCTGCAGATCCGGGCGTCCGTCGGCGAACTGGATGCTGTAGGTCACCCGGCCCATCCAATCGCCGTCGACGGTGGGCAACCAGTGCGTCAGGGTTCCGGGTCGCTCGCCGCGCATGATGACCCCGGCGCCGTTCACATGGCGCGGCGTCCCGGGATCGCGGACCAGGATCGCGTCCAGCCGCACCCAGACCGGGCGCGGCGGGTAGGTCAGCGTCCGGTAGTAGTGGCCGGTCCGGTTCGGGTAGACCAGCTCGGGTTCCGTTCCTTCGGTTCGCGGCGTTTCATCGCTTATCGAACCCATGTTCGAATGCTAGCCGGACATATGCGGCAAGCACCAGGCAACCCGGCCCGAATCGGGCGGCATGACGACGGCCACAGTGCCATCAGGGGCCACGTTCTAGTATGTTCGTTCTAGAACGATCATATTAGAAGGAGTACGACATGTCGGCGAAGTTCGAGATAGTCAAGGGCTTCTACGCCGCGACGCAGAGCGGTGACGGACCGGCGATCCTGGCGCTGCTGCATCCGGAGTTCGAAGCCCGAACCGCACCGGGCATGCCGTGCGGCGCGGGCGGCGCCTTCCACGGGCCGATCGCGGCGATGACGGGTGTCTGGGGACCGGTCGCGCGAGATTTCGACACCGCGCCGTACGACGAGACGTGGCAGGAGACAACCGACGGCACCGTCGTGGTGACCGGGCATTATCGCGGCGCGGCGCGCGCCACCGGCCGCGAGTACGAAGCGGAGTTCGTGCACCTGTGGCAGGTCGGCGACGACGGGCGCATCACGCGCCTGCACCAGTACACCGACACCGCACGCTGGCACGCCGCATTGGACGCCTGACACCGCGAGTGCCGACCTCGCGCCGATAGCTGTTCCGCCGACATCCGCGCGGACAGCCCGAACGCGACACCTGCGCCGGACCACATCACGAGCCGATCACCCTTCCCACCGGCACCCGCGCAGACAGCCCGAACACGACGCTGCGGACCACATCGGGAGCCGGTCACCGCCTGGCGGCTCCACGACCTGACCGAACGATGCGGTCTGGTTTGGTTTCGGGTCACCCGGGCACGCCTTTGCCGTAGCGATGCAGGCACCCGGGGGCAGACCGGAGGACGACATGGCTTATCCACCGGGCGGGCAACCGCCGGATGACCGACCGCCGCAGCCGCAACAGCCGCCCCCCGGCTCCCCGCCGCCCGAACCTGAGCGACCCCTTCCGCCGCCGGAGCCGGTGCGACCCTCCCCACCCGGTCCGGGACAACCGCCTTCCCCGCCGGGTCCGGGGCAGCCTCTCCCACCGCCAGGTCCGGGCCAACCCGCTTCGCCACCCGAACCCGGACGACCCTTCCCACCACCCGGACCGGGACAACCCTTCCCACCACCCGGACCGGGTTTTCCACCACCCGGACCGGGTTATCCACCGCCCGGACCGGGTTATCCACCGCCCGGGCCCGGTTATCCGCCACCCGGCTACGCGCCCGGCGGATACCCACCACAGCCCAGAAAGAGCCACACCGGCCTGATCGCCGGCTTGGTGGTGATAGTCGTGCTGGTGATCGCGGGCGCGCTGATCGCCGGGATCTTCTTGACCACGCAGGGCAAAGGCCCGCTCGCCTCGGACGAGAAGAAGATCGAGCTCGCGATCCGCGACTTCTACGAGACTCTCGATCGGCGCGGCTTCCGCGCGGCGGCCGAACAGGCATGCGCCCGCGAACGCGCCGCGTTCGAGGCGATGACCGAGAGCGAGAAGAAGGAATTCGACCGCACCTCGGTTTCGGTCACCATCGATAGGATCGACGACATCGTCGTCACCGGGGACACCGCGACCGCGAAGGTCACCGGCAAACTCACCGTCGCGGTGCCGGGCGAGCAGCCCGATACCGAAACCAGCACGACCGAGCATCTGAAGAAAGAAGACGGCAAGTGGAAGGTCTGCTCCCCGGAGGGCACGCGCTGATCGCATGCACCCACGCATGAGTTGCTGCGGCCCCAGCCGCAGGACCGTCCTCGGCGCGCTCGGCCTCGCCGCACTGCTCCCCCTCGCCGGTCGACCGAAACCGGTTCGCGCTCAACCAAATACGACCATCGCGACGGATCTGGAAGTGGTGACGATCACCGACACCTCGGTGATCCTCACCTGGACCACGCTCGCGCCCGACCCCGGCGGTCGGCTGCTGCCCGTCGAGACCGACACGCAGGTGCGGATCGGTCCCGCCGACTCGCCGCGCGCACCGGCCCAGGTCTTCGCCGACGACCACCCGACCCCTTTCCACTACGCCGAGATAGCGGGCCTGGAGCCGGGCCGCGCCTACCGCTTCGAAGCCTGGTCCGCGGGCCTGCGCGCCACACCGGCGCTTTCGCTCACCACCGCCGACCCGGCCGCGCCGGAAGCGCGCGGCGAGTTCACCACCCTGGTCCCGCCGCCCGGTCGCAGGCTGCGCACGCTGGCACTGGCCAACGACCTGCACTACGGCGAGCAAGTCAGCGGGCTGATCGCGGGCGACCTGCCCCCCGGCTTCCGGCAGGGCCCCGGCCTCGCGCCCTACCCCGAAGTGATGCTCACCGCGATGCTGGACGACTTGCGTCGTCCCGATCGCGCAGCCGAACTTTTGCTGCTCGCGGGCGACCTGACCGCCGAAGCCTCCGAGCAGGACACCCGCACGGTCCGCACCCGCCTCGATGCCTGGGGCACGCTCGGTCACGACTACCTGGCCGTGCGCGGCAACCACGACCGGCCGCACGTGGGCGGCGAATACGCCGGTTGCGCGCCCGCGCCCGCCGACCACCGCGACTGCTGGGCCGATGTCTTCTCCGCACGACAGGAAATGGTCGAACACGAGGTCGGCGGTCTGCGGGTGCTGGGATTGGACACCAGCCAACTCGACGGCGCGGGCGGCTCCATCGAACGCCCGCAGTTCGATCACCTCGCCGAACGCCTGCGCGCCGATCCGGACCGGCCGACGCTGGTGTTCGGCCATCACCCGGTCACGACGGAGTCCGCACTGACCAACCTCGCCGGGCCCGGCTTCGTGCTCGACGGACGCGACAGCGCCGAGTTGCAGGCGCTCTACGCCCGCAGCCCCGGCGTCTTCCTGCAACACAGCGGCCACACCCACCGCAATCGCCGCACCAGGCCGGACGCGCCGTGCGCGGTGGAGTTCCTGGAGGTCGCCGCGGTCAAGGAGTACCCGGGCGGCTACAGCCTGCTGCGCCTCTACGAGGGCGGGTACATGGTTAATTTCTACAAGACCCGCACCGAGGACGCCCGGCGCTGGAGCGCGCTCACCCGCGGCGAGTACTTCGGACTGCAGCCGGATTACACGCTCGGCACCTGCGCGGACCGCAATCACATTGCACTGCGGGGCTTTTCGGGGCTGACGTAGCGTCCGCGAGAAATCCCCAGATCTGCCAGGGTTCCCGCATGTCGGACGCGGTATCTTCCTTAGGTAAGGCTCAACATATGCACGGGTAACGCGGTCGGAAGGACGAGGATGAAGCCGGTCAGATGGAAGACGATTGCCGCTGGATTGGTCCTCACCATGACGGCCATCGGCGGCACGGCTTGCTCGAATTCCTCCGACAACGCGAACGAGATCACCGTCTACAACGCGCAGCACGAATCGCTCACCAAAGAGTGGGCCGACCAGTTCACCAAGGAAACCGGCATCAAGGTGACATTGCGCCAGGGCGGCGACACGGCGCTGGGCAACCAGCTGGTCGCCGAGGGCGCTGCCTCGCCCGCCGACGTCTTCCTCACCGAGAACTCCCCCGCCATGGCGCTGGTGGAGAACGCGGGCCTGTTCGCCGACGTGGACGCCAAGACCCTGGAGCAGGTGCCCGCGCAGTTCCGCCCGTCCACCGGCAAGTGGACCGGCGTCGCCGCGCGGTCGACGGTGTTCGTCTACAACAAGAACAAGCTCCAGCCCGGTCAGCTGCCCGCCTCGCTGTTGGATCTGGCGCAACCGCAGTGGAAGGGCCGCTGGGGCGCGGGCGTCTCCGGCGCCGACTTCCAGGCCATCGTGGCGGCCCTGCTCGCGCTGAAGGGTGAGGACGTCACCCGCGCCTGGTTGAAGGGCATGAAGGAGAACGCGACACCGTTCCCGAACAACGTCGCCACCATGAAGGCGGTCAATTCCGGCAGCCCGGACGGCGGCGTCATCTACCACTACTACTGGTACCGCGACCAGGCGAACACGAAGGAGAGCAGCGCCGACACCGCCTTGCACTACTTCAAGAACCAGGACCCGGGAGCCTTCGTCAGCGTCTCCGGCGGCGGCGTGCTGAAGGCGAGCAAGAAGCAGGAGGCGGCGCAGAAGTTCCTGGCGTTCATCGTCGGCAAGACCGGACAAGAGGTGCTGCGCGACGGCACGTCGCTGGAGTACCCGGTCGCCGCCGGAGTGGCCGCGAATCCGGCGCTGCCGCCGCTGGCCGATCTGCAGGCCCCCGCGGTCGATCCGTCCAAGCTGGACTCGAAGAAGGTCACGCAGCTGATGACCGAAGCGGGTCTGCTGTAGCCGTGGCAGTCCGGACCGTTGTCGCCGCGCCCCGGGTCAGCAGGCCGGGGCCGCTGGTCACGGGCGTCGCGCTGCTACTGGTGGCGGCAACGTTCGTGCCGCTCGGATACATCGTTTCGACGGTCTTCTCCACCGGCCTCGAGCAGGCGAAGGAGCTGGTGTTCCGGCCCAGAGTCGGTGAGCTGCTGGAGAACACGGCCGCGCTGGTGGTGTGCACCGTGCCGATCTGCGTGGCGCTCGGTATCGGGCTCGCCTGGGTGGTCGAACGCACCGACGTGCCGGGGAAAACTTGGTGGGGCCCGGTTTTCGCGGCGCCGCTCGCGGTTCCGGCGTTCGTCAACAGCTATGCCTGGGTGAGCGTCTTTCCGGCCATGCACGGTCTGTGGGCGGGCGTGGTGATCTCCACGATGTCCTACTTCCCGCTGGTCTATCTGCCCGCGGCGGCCACACTGCGCCGCCTGGATCCCGCGGTGGAGGAGTCGGCGCGGGCGCTGGGCTCGGGCCCGGTCGCGGTGTTCGCGCGGATCGTGCTGCCGCAGCTGCGCTTGGCGATCCTCGGTGGCGGGCTACTCATCGGGCTGCATCTGCTCGCCGAGTACGGCGCCTTCGTGATGGTCCGGTTCGACACGTTCACCACGGCCATCTTCGAGCAGTACCAGTCCAGCTTCGCCGGTCCGGCCGGCAGCATGCTCGCCGGTGTGCTGGTGCTGTGCTGCCTGGCGCTACTCGGGGCCGAAGCGGGGCTGCGCGGGCGGGCGCGCTACGCGCGGATCGGTAGCGGGGCGCCGCGCGCCGCGACCAGGACCCGGTTGGGCGTCGGCACGTTGCCGGTGCTGGCCGCGCTCGTCGCGGTGACGGCGGGTGCGCTGGGCGTGCCGCTGTGGACCATCGGGCGCTGGTTGCGCATCGGCGGCGCGGCGGTGTGGGATCTCACCGATATCGGCAACGCGCTCGGGCAGACGATCGGACTCGCGTCGGTCGCCGCACTGCTCACCACGCTGTGCGCGTTCCCGGTCGCGTGGATCGCGGTGCGTTCCACTTCCGCGTTCGCGCGACTGGTCGAGGGCGCCAACTACATCACCAGTTCGCTGCCCGGCATCGTGATCGCGCTCGCCATGGTGACCGTGACCATCCGGTGGGCGCCCGCGCTCTACCAGACGGCGGGCATGGTGATCGCCGCCTATCTCCTGCTGTTCCTGCCCCGCGCCCTGGTCAGCGTGCGGGCCGGGCTCGCTCAGGTGCCCGTCGGCTTGGAGGAGGCGTCCCGGTCACTGGGCAAATCGGGGCCCGCGACATTCTTCCTGGTCACGCTGCGTCTCGCGGCGCCGGCCGCGGCTGCCGCCGCCGCGCTGGTGTTCGTCGCCGTGGCGACCGAGCTGACCGCGACGCTGCTGCTGGCGCCCAACGGAACCCGCACCCTGGCGATGCGGTTCTGGAGCCTGTCGGGCGAATTGGACTACGCGGGCGCCGCGCCGTACGCCCTGATCATGATCGTCGCCGCCGTGCCGGTGACGTACCTGCTGTTCACCAACTCGCGGAAGGCGGCCGGGATATGAGTCGCGTTGTCGTCGCCGATGTCTCGAAGACCTTCGGCCACACCCGGGTGCTCGGCGGGATCACCCTCGACGTGCCGGATCACACCGCGACCGCGGTGGTCGGGTCGTCCGGATGCGGCAAGACCACTCTGCTGCGCGTGATCGCCGGATTCGAGTCGCCGGATGCGGGTTCGGTGTCGATCGGAACGGAAACCGTTGTCGGTGAACGGGTAACGGTACCGCCGCAGCGCCGCAACATCGGTTACGTCGCCCAGGACGGTGCGCTGTTCCCGCATCTGACCGTCGGCCAGAACATCGCCTACGGGCTGCCCGGCCTGCGCCGCAACAGCCGCGGGCGGGTGCGCGAACTCCTGGAGATGGTGTCACTGGACGCGTCCTATGCCGACCGGCGACCGCATCAGCTCTCGGGCGGTCAGCAGCAGCGCGTAGCCCTGGCCCGCGCGCTGGCGCGCAAGCCGTCGGTGATGCTGTTGGACGAGCCGTTCAGCGCGCTGGACGCGGGCCTGCGCGCGACGACCAGGCAGGCGGTGGCCGACACGCTGCGCGAGGCGGGCATGACCAGCATTCTGGTGACGCACGATCAGGAGGAAGCGCTCAGTTTCGCCGAGCAGGTCGCGGTGATGCGAGAAGGCCGCTTCACCCAGGTCGGAACGCCGGAGGAGGTGTACGCGACGCCGAAGGACCTGTTCACCGCCCGGTTCCTCGGCGATTGCGTGCTGTTGGACGCGGTGGTCGAGGCCGACGTGGCCAAGTGCGCGCTGGGCCGGATCCCGGTGCAGCGCGATGCCGCGTGCGGGCCGTCGACGATCATGCTGCGACCGGAACAGCTTGTCGCCCATGTCGCTTCGGAGAGCGAGGCGGAGGCAGGCCGAGTGCGGGCCGTCGACTTCCGCGGCGCCGACGTCATCCTGACGATCGAACTGGACGGTTCCGGCACTCCCATTCTCGTACGCCGGGCCAGCGTCGCGGCCCCCGTCACCGGGCAGCGGGTTCGCCTGGAAGTGATCGGATCGGCGGTGGCGTATTCGGAGCCGACCCAAGCCGCCTGAAGCGGCAGCTCGCGTCACGACCACGCGCCGCTTCCTGATGCGCCTCGGCGCTCGGCACTGGCGTGACCGAGCACCGAGGACGTTTGGAGCGAGCGGCGGGAATTGAACCCGCGTAAACGGCTTTGCAGACCGTTGCCTAAACCACTCAGCCACGCCCGCCTCGCCCTAGATAGTGCCTGTGGGCGACGGCCCGGCCCACCATTGCGCTCACGGTGATCCGAAGCCTGGCCGGATGCCCCCGCCCTCCTGTGGTGGCATGGAATGATCGGAACATGTCTCGGCCACGCCCGCTTCCGAACGATCCGATCGAGGAAGCCCACCGCCAGTGGGTCGGCCACGGCTGGGGGGATGTCGCCGACGGCATGGCCGCGGTGACGTCGCTGGTTCGGGCTCAGCAAATCGTGATGGCACGGGTGGACGAGGCGCTGAAACCCACGGGATTGACCTTCTCTCGCTACGAGTTGCTCCGGCTGCTCAGTTTCAGCAAAACCGGCGCGCTGCCGATGGCGAAGGCCAGCGCTCGCTTGCAGGTGCACCCCACCAGCGTCACCAACACCGTCGACCGGCTGGAGGCGGCGAAGCTCGTCGAGCGGGTACCGCATCCCAGCGACCGGCGCGCTACCTTGATCGAAATCACCGACGCCGGACGCGAATTGGTGGCGAAGGCGACCGAGGAACTCAACGCGAAAGTCTTCGCGCTCCCCGGACTCCCCCCGGAACGACTGCACACTCTCCTGCAACTGCTCGCCGAATTCCGACATGCCGCGGGCGACTTCGAGACCGCGGAGGGAACGGCGCGCTGGTCGGCCACGGCCACAGACTGATTCGACGTACCGGTCGGTCGCATACCGCTGCCGACCGACCGAGGGATGACATTCCGGCATCCAACCGGCGAATTACCGGGCATGCCGTCTTGGCAGCGGAACGGAAAAGGTCCACCATGGAGATCATGGTGCTGGTCTTGGGTGTATCGGCGGGCGCTGGCGGCGCTCACGCGATGCTGACACACTCCGATCAGCCACACCTACCCCCGATCGATAGCTGCGAAGTGCCGCGGCGGGCGGGCGGCGGCGTCGAGGAATCGGCGCTCGAGGCGATCCGCCGGATGAACGGCGCCGCCGACCGGCGCGACGAGCTGATCTCGGGCACAGCCGTGACGTGCCGCTGTCCGCTGCACGCCGACGCCATCCGCGCAGGCGTCGGCGGCCGTGACGTGACCATCGTCGACGAACCGCTCGCCCAACTGCGCTACCTGCGCTTCACCGGGCAACTGCCGGACAGCGGCACGGTGATCCTCTACGACCTGGGCAGCTCGGGACTGACCATCACCCACGCCGATTGCCGCACCGACACGATTCTGTCCAGCAAACGCAGCACGGTGCTCGGCGGCGACGGCTACGACGCGCTGTTGCGCTGGCGCCTGGCCCGCGACGGCGTGCTCACCGACACGCCGACCATCCGGCGTCATCGCGAGGAACTGAGCGAGGCAAGGGTGGTCACCGCGATCGACGACGGCACCGGCGACCGGGCCGTTCTCACCCGCAGCGACCTGGCCGAACTGTGCGCGGCGGGCATCCACCACTCGGTGTCGTTCGTGCGGCAGATCATCGACGAGACCGGCGTGCGACCGGAGGCCATGGTGCTGCTCGGCGGCTGCACCCGCAGTCCCAGCATTCGCGCCGAGCTGGCCGAACACATCGACCTGCCGATCGTCTACGACCCCGAACCCGACTTCGTCTCCGCGCGCGGCGCCGTGCTGCTCGCCGCGGAACGACGAGGCGGCGACGTCCGGATGGCGCGGCTACGCGCCGGAGCCACGCTGGTCCCGGCCACCGTCGACCGGCGCAAACTCATCGCGGCGGCGGCGGTCACCATCGCGCTGGGCGCCACCATCGCCGGACTGCTCGCCACGAACGAGGACGCGCCCCCGCCGGAAGGGAACAAGGTGCCCGCGAAGATCGTCGCGCCCCCCACCGGATGACCGCCCGGCCGAGCGATACGGCCGGGCGGAACCGGTGTCAGCGGTTGGTGAACTTCGCCGGACGCTTCTCGACGAAGGCGCTCATGCCTTCCTTCTGATCCTCGATCGCGAACAGCGAGTGGAAGACTCGCCGTTCGAAGCGCAGTCCCTCGGCGAGCGTGGTCTCGAACGAGCGGTTCACCGCTTCCTTGGCGATCATGGTGACCGGCAGCGACATCCCCGCGATGGTCTCGGCGACCTCGAGGGCGGTGTCGAGCAGTTCCGCGGCGGGCACGATACGCGAGACCAATCCCGCCCGCTCGGCCTCCTCCGCGTCCATGTTGCGGCCGGTGAGCACCAGATCCATGGCCTTGGCCTTGCCGATCGCGCGGGTCAGGCGCTGTGACCCGCCGATGCCGGGGATGACGCCGAGCTTGATCTCCGGCTGCCCGAACTTGGCGGTGTCGGCCGCGAGCAGGATGTCGCAGATCATGGCCAGCTCACAACCGCCGCCCAGCGCGTAGCCCGCCACCGCCGCGATGGTGGGCTTGCGGAACTGCGCCAGCCGGTCCCAGCGGGCGAAGTAGTCGTTCAGGAACATGTCCATGTACGACTTGGGCTGCATCTCCTTGATGTCGGCGCCCGCCGCGAAGGCGCGCTCCGAACCGGTGATCACGATGGCCCCGATCTCGTCGTCGTGCTCGAGCTCGTCGAGCGCGGCGATGACGTCGTCGAGGACCTGCGCGTTCAGCGCGTTCAGCGCCTTCGGTCGGTTCAGCGTGATCCAGCCGACCCGGCCCTTGCGTTCCAGCAGAATCGTCTCGAAGCTCACTCGGCACCCTCTTGGTCGGAACGGTCACGGATATCGGTGACGATAGCCGAGAAGTCCCGTCCGGCATCCGTCTGGTTGAAGCGGTCGTAGATCGTGGCGGCGAGCAATCCGAGCTGCCCGTCGACGTTGTTGTCGCGCAACGCGTTCGCGGCCAGGCCCAGGTCCTTCGACATCAGCGCCGTCGCGAAGCCGGGCCGGTAGTCGTTGTTCGCCGGACTGGTCGGCACCGGGCCGGGGACCGGGCAGTAGCTGGTCAGCGCCCAGCTCTGGCCGGAAGCCGTGGAGACCACGTCGAAGAAGGACTGATGGCTCAGGCCCAGCTTCTCGCCAAGCACCAGCGACTCCGACAGCGCGATCATGGACACGCCGAGCAGCATGTTGTTGCAGATCTTCGCCGCCTGGCCCACGCCGGAGCCGCCGCAGTGCACGACCTTGCCGCCCATCACCTCGAGCACCGGCAGCGCGGCGGCGAAGTCCGCGGCGGCGCCGCCGACCATGAAGGTCAGCGTGCCCGCCGCCGCCCCGCCGACACCACCGGAGACCGGTGCGTCCAGCGCGCGGTGCCCGGCGGCGGTGGCGCGTTCGGCCGCGACCTTGGCATCGGCCACGTCGATGGTGGAGCAGTCGATGAACAGCGTGCCCGGCGCTGCGGCCGGGAGCAGCTCGGCATAGACGTCCAGAACGAGTTTGCCGTTGGGCAGCATGGTGATCACGGTCTCGGCCGCGGCGGCCTCGGTGGCCGAATCCACCACGATCGCGCCGTCGCGCCCGGCCTGCTCCCGCGCCGCGGGCACCGGGTCGAAGGCGAGCACCTCGTAGCCCGCCCGCACCAGGTTGGCCGCCATCGGCGCGCCCATGTGGCCGAGGCCGAGGAAACCGATTCGCTTGCTCATCACGCCACCTCCGGGGTCCGCAGACCCAGCTCTCGATCGCCCAACTCGGCGAAGTACGCGTCCACCTGCGCGTCCGTGACCGCATCGAGGGTCGCGGGCGACCATCGCGGATCACGATCCTTGTCGATCACCTGGGCGCGAATGCCCTCGACCAGATCGTGCGACGACAGCGACGCGATGGATACCCGGTACTCCTCGTTCAGCACCGCCTCCAGACTCGGCGCGGTGCGCGCCGCCCGCAGCGAGCGCACCGTCACCTTCAGCGCTACCGGGGATTTCGCCAGCATCTCGGTGGCCGCCGCACGCGCGTCCGGAGCGTCGTGCGCTTGCAGCCGCGCGACGATCTCCTCCACGGAATCGGCTCCGTAGCAGGCGTCGATCCAGTCCTGCCCGGCGGCCAGCGCGGATTCCGGTGCGTCCGTGGCGAATTTGGCGATCGCGATATCGGCGCTCTCCGTGCGCAGCGTCTCCAGCAGGGCGGGCAGATGCTCGGAGGCGACGAAGTAGTCCGCGAACCCCGCGGCGATGGCATCGCCCGCGCTCATGCGGGCGGTGGTCAGCGCGACGTGCGTGCCGATCTCACCCGGCGTCCGCGCGAGCAGGTAGGTGCCGCCGACGTCCGGGACGAACCCGATGCCCACCTCGGGCATGCCGATCTTGGAGCGCTCGGTCACGACGCGGTGGCTGCCGTGGCCCGAGAGCCCGACACCGCCGCCCATCACGATGCCGTCCATGATCACCACGTACGGCTTCGGGTAGCGGCCGATCAAGGCGTTGAGGACGTACTCGTCGCGCCAGAACCGTCCGGTGGCCGAATCTGCCGTATTCGCACCGCTTTTCGCGTCGGCGTGGATGGCGACGATATCGCCGCCCGCGCACAGGCCGCGCTCGCCCGCGCCGGTGACCACGACGGTGCGCACCGCGTCGTCCTCGGCCCACTCGCGCAGCGCGTCGGTGATGGCGAGAGCCATCGAGTGGTTCAGCGCGTTGATGGCCTTGGGCCGGTTCAGCGTGATCAGGCCGAGCCCGTCGCGCTGTTCGAGCAATACTTCCGGTTCGCTCATGCTCTGTCCTTTCCGGCATGCGCGGGTCTTTGCGTGGTCACGCCGCGCTGCCTCTTCCGGGCCTGGCCGTTCATGCCGCTCCTACCAATGAGCGGGCGACGACCACCCGCATGATTTCGTTGGTGCCCTCGAGGATCTGATGCACCCGCAGATCCCGGACGATCTTCTCCACGCCGTATTCGGTCAGGTAGCCGTAGCCGCCGTGCAGTTGCAGTGCCTTGTTGGCCACCTCGAAGCCCGCGTCGGTGGCGAAGCGCTTCGCCATGGCGCACAGCTCCACCTTGTCCGGCGCGTCGGCGTCCAGTGCCGCGGCGGCCCGCCACAGCAGCGTGCGGGCGGCCTCCAATTCGATGCGCATATCGGCGAGTTCGAATTGCAGCGCCGGATTCCGCAGCAGCGGCTTGCCGAACGCGTGCCGCTCGGCGAGATACGGCACCGTCTTGTCCAGCGCCGCCTGCGCGCCGCCGACCGAGCACGCGGCGATGTTGAGCCTGCCGCCGTTGAGCCCGTTCATCGCGATGCGGAAGCCGTCGCCCTCCGCGCCGAGGCGGTTGGCCGCGGGGACCCTGGCATCGGAGAAGATCACCTGACGGGTCGGCTGCGCGTTCCAGCCCATCTTCTTCTCGTTGGCTCCGAAAGAGATACCGGGAGTGTCGGCGGGCACGATGAACGCCGAGATGCCACGCGCCCCCGCGTCACTCGTCCGCGCCATGACCACGTAGACATCCGTGGCGCCCGCGCCGGAGATGAACTGCTTGGCGCCGTTGAAGACATAGTCGTCACCGTCGCGCACGGCCCTGGTGCTCAACGCCGCCGCGTCGGAGCCGACCCCCGGCTCGGTGAGCGCGTAGCTGGCCAGCAGTTCCATCGCGGTCAGCCCGGGCAGCCAGCGGTGGCGCTGTTCGTCGTCGCCGTAGCGGTCGATCATCCACGTCGCCATGTTGTGGATGGAGATGTAGGCGGCGATGGCCGGGCAGCCGGTGGCCAGCTGCTCGAAGATGCGCACGGCGTCGAGCCTGCGCAGGCCCGAACCGCCCACGTCCTCGCGCACGTAGATGCCGCCCAAGCCCAGTGGCCCCGCCTTGCGCAGCACATCCACCGGAAAGTGCTTCTGCTCGTCCCATTCCAGCGCGTTCGGGGCGAGGAATTCGTCGGCGAAGCCGCGCGCGGTGTCGCGGATCGCCTTCTCGTCGTCGTCGAGTGCGAACATCCGCGTCAGTCCATCGTCGGGATGACGAACGCGTTGCTCTCCTTGAGCCCAGCGGGCCAGCGCTGCGTCACCGTCTTGGTCTTGGTGTAGAAGCGGATCGAGTCCGGCCCGTGCTGGTTCAGGTCGCCGAAGCCCGAACGCTTCCACCCGCCGAAGGTGTAGTAGGCGATCGGCACCGGGATCGGCACGTTGATGCCGACCATGCCGACCTGCACGCGCGCGGCGAAGTCACGGGCGGTGTCGCCGTCCCTGGTGAAGATCGCGACGCCGTTGCCGTACTCGTGCTCGTTGGCCAGCCGCAGCCCCTCCTCGTAGTCCTTGGCGCGGACTACGCTGAGCACCGGGCCGAAGATCTCCTCGCGGTAGATCCGCATCTCCGGAGTCACCTTGTCGAACAGCGTCGCGCCGACGAAGTAGCCGTTCTCGGCGCCCTCCACGACCAGGCCGCGGCCGTCCACCACCAGTTCGGCGCCCTCATCGATGCCGACCTGGACGTAGTTGTTCACCCGGTTCACGCCGTCCTGACCGACCAGCGGGCCGTAGTCGGCGCCGGGATCGTCGGAGCGGCCGACGTTGAGCTTGTGCACCCGCTCGGTCAGCTTGGCCACCAGGCGGTCGGCGGTCTCCTCGCCGACCGGGACGGCCACCGAGATGGCCATGCAGCGCTCGCCCGCGGAACCGTAGCCAGCGCCGATCAGCTGATCGGCCACGTCGTCGAGGTCGGCGTCCGGCATCACGATCGCGTGGTTCTTCGCGCCACCGAAGCATTGGGCGCGCTTGCCGTTCGCGGTCGCGGTCTCGTAGATGTACTGCGCGATGGGGGTGGAGCCGACGAAGCCGACCGCCTTGATGCGCGGATCGTGCAGCAGCGTGTCGACGGCTTCCTTGTCACCGTTGACCACGTTGAACACACCGGCGGGCAGACCGGCCTCGAGGAACAGCTCCGCCAGTCGCAGCGGCACCGAGGGGTCGCGCTCGGAGGGCTTGAGCACGAACGCGTTGCCGGTGGCCAGCGCGGGACCGGCCTTCCACAGCGGGATCATGGCCGGGAAGTTGAACGGCGTGATGCCCGCGACGACGCCGAGCGGCTGACGCATCGAGTACACGTCGATGCCGGTGCCCGCGCCCTCGGTGTATTCGCCTTTGAGCAGGTGCGGGACGCCGGTGGCGAACTCGATGACCTCCAGGCCGCGCTGGATGTCGCCCTTCGCGTCGGCGATGGTCTTGCCGTGCTCGGACGACAGCAGGGCGGCCAGCGAATCCATCTCGTCCTGCACCAGGGTCAGGAACTTCATCAGCACACGCGCCCGCTTCTGCGGGTTGAACGCGGCCCATTGCGGCTGCGCCGCCTTGGCGTTCGCGATGGCCGCCTCGACCTCGGACTTGCTCGCCAGCGGCACCCGCGCCTGCACCTGGCCGAGGTTGGGATCGAAGACGTCGCCGAAATTGCCGGACGTGCCCGGCACATGCTGTCCGCCGATGAAATGGGTGAGTTCGCGAACCATGCCAGTCCTGTTCTCGTAGCGATCGGGACACCGCGGAGCGGTATGCGGTCATCCTATAGTTGGACGTCCAAGTATTGGCAGGGCGTCGGGCGCGATGTGATTCATCCCACGTGTCCACGGACGACCGCGCGGATGGCCTACGCCTGCGATACCGGAACCGCCGGGTCGGCTTCCTTTTCCCGCCGTGGCCGCGCCAACCGGAACGCGCCCACCGCGAGCGTGATCGCGCCGATCGCCACGACCACCGCCGCGGCGCCGAGCGAGTCACCGGTCCATTCCGAGACCGCCTCCCCCGCCGCCACCGCGATGGCCACACCACCCCCGATGACGAGCACGGCCGAGCGCTGGGTCGCATACAACGCGAAGCAGACCACCGCGATCACCGCGGTGATCGCGTAGGCCCAGGTACGACCGTCGATATCGAGACTCTGCGCGGCCGCGACGGAGGTGACGATCGCGATCAGGTATCCGACCCTGATATCGACCAGGACGCCGATCCTGGTCAGCGCGAACCACCCCGCACCGAGCAGCAACACCGCCACGCAGGCCCACGTGTCGTCGAGACCGAACACTTCGGTCAGCATCCCCGCGACGGCCGCGGGCACGAAGCAGGCGCAGACGAGCATGCCGAGGACGGAGGGCAGCGCGAGATAACCGAGTACCGCGATCACCGCCCCCGCCACGCATGCGAAAACCCAAGCGGCATCGGCCGCGTCGAGCGCGGTGCCGACGGATCCGGCCAGCGCGACGGAGCCCAGCGCGAACAGCACGGCCGCCAACCTGTCGCGGGCGCTCAGCGCGCTCCTGCGGCCGGACGGCACCCCTGCGAGCACTACTCCGCCGAGCAGCAAGCCGGCCGCCACGACGGCGAGCACGCCGACCCGGACCGGCCGGTCCAGCGCGTCCCAGGACGAAGCCGCCACCAGGGCGATCCCGCCGAACACCAGACCTGCGCCGACGTAGGCGGCGATCTCGGCGAGCACCTTCCCGCGCGCGGTCGCCGCGGCCCGCTCGACGGCCAGCGCCGCGAGCACCGCGTCGGCCTGGTCGCGAGTCAGCACGCCGTCGGCGACCAGCCGTCCGATCGCGGCTTCCGCTTTGCCGTCGCTCACCATGCGCCCAGTATGTCCGAGTCCGCCGCCATGACAACACGATCGGCCACGCGAACCGGTCGGCACAGGGCCCGTCGTCCGATAAAACCGAGCGGGCGCGACCCGCCGCAATCGGCTGGCGGTGTGATCACAGTCACCGTAGAATTAGTTTGACGTCCTAGTATCGGGCGACAATGGAATCCCCGGAGGAATCCCAGTGGCCGACAGCAGCGCGCTCTACACGCCCACCCATCCCGTTCGCTTCGTTACCTCGGCGGCCCTGTTCGACGGGCACGACGCGGCGATCAACATCATGCGCCGCATCCTGCAGAGCCAGGGGGCGGAGGTGATCCATCTCGGTCACAACCGCTCGGTCAGCGAGGTGGTCGACGCCGTGCTCACCGAAGACGCCCAAGGCGTCGCGGTCAGCTCCTATCAGGGCGGCCACGTCGAGTACTTCGAATATCTCGCGGACGCCCTGCGGAAAGCCGGAGCCGAGCACGTGCGGATCTTCGGCGGTGGCGGTGGCGTGATCGTGGCGGAGGAGATCGCCCGACTGGCCGCGTCCGGCGTGACCATCTTCTCCCCCGAGGACGGACAGCGACTCGGCCTGCCCGGCATGATCAATCAGCTCATCCGCGCCTGCGACGTCGACCTCGCGGCCGAGCCGCCGGTGCTCGACGCGGTGCTAGCGGGCGAGCGCGCCGCCCTGGCGCGCGTCATCACCTGTCTGCAAGCGGACGCGCTGCCGGAGGCCGACCGGCGGAAGCTGGCCGAGACCGCGGCGGCGCGAACCGTGCCGGTGCTCGGCATCACCGGCACGGGCGGCTCCGGAAAGTCCTCGCTCACCGACGAATTGGTGCGCAGGCTGCGCTCGGACCAGCAGGACAAGGTGCGGGTCGCGATCCTCGCGGTCGACCCGACCCGGCGGCGCGGGGGCGGCGCGCTGCTCGGCGACCGCATCCGCATGAACGCCCTCGACGGCGAACACGTCTTCTTCCGGTCGCTGGCCACCCGCGGCGGACACGAACTGCCCGACAACATCGATCTCATCGTGGCCGCCTGCAAGGCAGCGGGATACGACCTGGTCATCCTCGAAACACCCGGCATCGGCCAGGGCGACGCCGCGGTGATCGACCACGTCGACGTGTCGATGTACGTGATGACGCCCGAGTTCGGCGCCGCCTCCCAGCTGGAGAAGATCGACATGCTGGACTACGCGGACGTGGTCGCGATCAACAAGTTCGAGCGCCGCGGCGCCGCGGACGCGCTGCGGGACGTGGCCAGGCAACTGATCCGCAACCGGGAGGAGTTCCACGCCGCGCCGCAGGACATGCCGGTCTTCGGCACCAGCGCGGCGACGTTCAACGACGACGGGGTGACGGCGCTCTACCAGCACCTGACCGGACTGCTCGCGAACCACGGCCTGCGGCTGGAGCCCGGCGCGCTGCCCCGGGTGGACACCCGCGCGTCCACCAGGTTCGCCCAGCTCATCCCGCCCGCACGGGTGCGCTACCTGGCCGAGATCGCCGAGACCGTGCGCGACTACCACGCCGAGACCGCCGCGCAGGTCGTCGCCGCGCAACGGCTGCAACGGCTCGAGCAAGTGGCGCTCGAACTGCCGGACGACACCGCCGTGGCCGAACTGACCGAACGCGCCCGCGCCGACCTCGCCCCCGCGAACGCCGCACTGCTGGCCGAGTGGCCCGCCCTCGCCGAGTCCTACCGCGGGGAAGAACAGGTGGTCCGGGTGCGGGACCGGGAGATACACACTCCGCTGCGCCGGGAGACCCTGTCGGGCAACTCGATTCCGCGCGTCGCCCTGCCCCGCTTCACCGATCACGGTGAGCTGCTTCGTTTCCTGCGCGCCGAGCATCTGCCGGGGCGCTTCCCCTTCACCGCCGGAGTGTTCCCGTTCAAACGCGACAGCGAGGACCCGGCCCGGATGTTCGCGGGTGAGGGCGACCCGTTCCGCACCAACCGCCGGTTCAAGGTGCTCAGCGAGCACTCCGACGCGAAAAGGCTGTCCACGGCGTTCGATTCGGTCACCCTCTACGGGCACGATCCCGCCGAGCGGCCCGATATCTACGGCAAGGTCGGCACGTCCGGCGTGTCGATCGCCTCGCTCGACGACATGGAAGTGCTCTACGACGGTTTCGACCTGACCGCGCCGACCACCTCGGTCTCGATGACGATCAACGGTCCGGCGCCGACCATCCTGGCCTACTTCCTCAACACCGCGATCGATCAGGCGCTGGAACGCTTCACCGCGGAGCAGGGACGGCCGCCCACCGACGCCGAAGCGGCCGACCTGCGGGCCCGCACGCTGGCCACGGTGCGCGGCACGGTGCAGGCCGACATCCTCAAGGAGGACCAAGGCCAGAACACCTGCATCTTCTCCACCGAATTCAGCCTGCGCATGATGGCCGACATCCAGGAATGGTTCGTGCGCAACGGCGTGCGCAATTTCTACTCGGTGTCGATCTCCGGTTACCACATCGCCGAGGCGGGCGCGAACCCGATCAGCCAGCTGGCCTTCACCCTGGCGAACGGATTCACCTATGTGGAGGCGTATCTCGCGCGCGGCATGCACATCGATGACTTCGCGCCGAACCTGTCCTTCTTCTTCTCCAACGGGATGGATCCGGAGTATTCGGTGATCGGCCGGGTGGCCCGCCGCATCTGGGCCGTGGCCATGCGGGACCGCTACGGCGCCAACGAGCGGTCGCAGAAGCTGAAGTACCACATTCAGACCTCCGGCCGGTCGCTGCACGCGCAGGAGATGAACTTCAACGACATCCGCACCACGTTGCAGGCGCTGATCGCGATCTACGACAACTGCAACAGCCTGCACACCAACGCCTACGACGAGGCGGTCACCACCCCGACCGAGGAATCGGTGCGGCGCGCGCTGGCCATCCAGCTGATCATCAACCGGGAGTGGGGCGTCGCGATGAACGAGAACCCGCTACAAGGCAGCTTCCTCATCGATGAGCTCACCGATCTGGTCGAGGAGGCGGTGCTGACCGAGTTCGAGCGGATCAGCGAACGCGGCGGCGTGCTCGGCGCGATGGAGACCGGGTACCAGCGCGGCAAGATCCAGGACGAGTCGATGCGCTACGAACAGCGCAAGCACGACGGGTCGCTTCCCATCATCGGAGTGAACACCTTCCGCAACTCCCACGAGGAGCCGCACCGGGAGCTGGAACTGGCGCGCGGCACCGAAGCGGAGAAGCAGTCGCAGCTACGCCGGGTGCGCGAGTTCCAGCAGCGCAACCGGGACGCCGCCCATGCCGCGCTCGCCCGGCTCGAAGCGGTCGCCCGCACCGACGACAACATTTTCGAGGTGCTGATGGACGCAGCCCGCGTGTGCACGTTGCAGCAGATCACCGACACGTTCTTCACCGTCGGAGGTCAGTATCGCCGCAACGTATGAGTCTTTTGCGCGCCGTGTTGAGCCGGTCGCTCGCGCGGGTTTCGAGCAGCCGTCTGCCCGGGTGGCCCGGTTCGCGCTCGCGGACCGGGTTCGCCCGCGAATCCGGCGGAACCCGCCGTGCCGACTCGGCGGGCGCGGATTCCGAACTCACCACGCGCCGGACATGTGACAATCGCCGAGCAAACCTTCGGCGCGGTTGGGGACGGCAGACATGGACCTCTCGGGAATCCGGATCATCGACGCACACATCCACCAGTGGGATCCGTTCGGCACACCCCGGGATTTCAGCGCCCTGGCGAAGCTGTTCCGGCTGTTGCCGGTCCCCGTGGACGCCGCGAAGCGCCTCGCGCCGCGCCGGGACCGGGAATTCGTCGGTGACCCGGTCGCCTACCTGCGGCCCTACCTTCCGTTCGACTACCGCGCCGACGCCGGGAACGCGCCGGTGGAGGTGGTCGCGCACATCGAAGTCGAATGGTCGCAACCGGGACCGCTCGGGAAAGCCGGGGAGACCGCCTGGGTGGCCGGGCTGCCGCTGGAAGCGGCGCCCCGGCTCGGCGCGATCCTCGCGGGCGGCGATCCGGCCGACCCCCGGTTCGGGGAGCTCCTCGACGCGCATGCGGCCGCCTCGCCGCTACTGCGCGGTATCCGCACCATGGTCGCCCACCATCCCGATCCCGGCGTCCGGTCGTTCACCGACGCGCCCGGCAAGCTCGCGACCAAGGAATTCCTGGACGGCTTCGCGCGGCTGGCCGAGCGCGGCCTGTCGTTCGAAGCCTGGGTGTACTCGCATGCCATTCCCGACGTCACCGCACTGGCCGAACGCTATCCCGAAGTGCCGATCGTGCTGAACCACCTCGGCACGCCCGCGGGGATCTTCGGGGCGGTGGGCAAGCACACCGGTACCAATCCCGGGCTGCGCAGACAGTTGCTGGTGCGGTGGCGCGACGATCTCGCCGCACTCGCCGCGCGCCCGAACGTGGTCGCGAAGGTGAGCGGGCTGATGATGCCGATCCTCGGCCATCCGATCCCGCCGCGCGGCACGCCGACGCCGGTGCCGCAGCTGCTCGACCGGATCGGTCCGCTGGTCGAACACGCCTTGGACGTCTTCGGCGCGGACCGTCTCATCTGGGGTTCGAACTTCCCGGTGGACAAGCCGGTCACCAGCATCGCGAACAGCATCGAGGCGATCGCGACCGCCGTCACCGGCCACGGCGGCGGTCCGACCGAACTCGAGCAGGTCTTCCGGACCACCGCGCACCGGGTGTACCGGATCGCCGACTGAGCCGGTTGTCGGTGCCCGCGGCGCCGACCGCACGAACGAATTCCGCGTGATCGTGCCCGCCAGCGGCACCGGTGACCTCGCGGGCATCACGGGCACTGGCGGACCGCACGTGGACGCCGACGGCACGCACCACCTCTGGTTCGACTACGAATTGGGTTGCGCCGCCCGAGCCAGTTGCGCGGTGAGGGTATCGCGGGCGGTCGCCAATGACGGCCCGTACCAGGTGAGGGCGCGGCCCTCGACCAGCGCGACCGGGATGTCCGGAAACGCTTCTGGCCCATCGGTTTCGGTGAAGACATAGGGCTCGTCGGGAAGCACCGCGAGGTCGACGCCTTCGATCAATTCGGCCGGTGTGACGCGCGGATAGCGGTCGGGGCGATCGGCGTGCACCAGCCGCAGGCCCAAACGGCGAGCGATGTCGCCGGTGAAGGTGTTCCGTCCGACCACCATCCACGGGTCGCGCCAGACCGGGATGACGGCGGCGCGCGCCGGCTCGGGCGATGGTGCGGCCCACACCGATCGGGCCTCGGTGAGCCAAGCGGGCAAGTCGACGCCGAGCGCCTCCACGCAGAGCCGAGCCAGGGAGCCCATGGCCTCGTCGACGGTCTCTATCTCGGTCACCCACACCGGAATTCCAGCCGCGCGCAGGCGTTCGACGTCGAGGCGGCGGTTCTCCTCCTTGTTGCACAGCACCAGGTCGGGGGCGAGTTCGACGATCCGGCGGACATCCGGGTTCTTGGTCCCCCGGACGCGCTCGACCGCGAGATCGGCCGGGTGCGTGCACCATTGCGTGGCGGCGACGAGGACTTCCGGACAAGTGCGCGCCACCGCCTCGGTCAGCGACGGAACGAGCGACACCACCCGGCGCGGGGGTGTGCGGAGATCCACCGGAGTACCGAGGTCGTCTCGGGGCGACCCGGCCGCTGGGCTCTTTCCTGCCACGCTCTCAGCGTATAACAGAAGATTCACGCAGGTCAGCGGCTTTTTCTGGACAAAGCGAGACCAGCCGCGACGATCGGGCCACGCCGGGAGATATGCGGCAAGTGCGGTGCAAGGGCAGCATCCGGGCGTGGCTGGGGCAGTTCCGCGCGGGGTTGAGCGGCGCGACACTGAATAACGGCACCCGGCGTCGGGAAGTCTCCGGTCCCTTCGCTCCGCCGGTATCGATCCCGCCCCGACAGACCGGCGGTAACCGACAGCCCCGATGCTGGGTGCCAACCAACGTCAGCGGTCGAACCGCCGATAGAGCGCGGTGAGATCGCGCAGACCGGTCGCGGCGATCGTCTCGTCCGCCGAGGTCATCCGCAGCGCCTTACGGAGCAGCAGCGGATCCAAATCCTCCGGCGCAGCCCGGAATTCGACCGTGGGCAAGTCCGGCAGCGAAACGCGCTCACCGTACGGATCGTCGGAAACGGTGGGTCTCGGCTCGCGTTCGATGCCCGCGATCAGCGTGTCCAGGTCGAGTCCGCGCAGGGTCAGGATCTCGCGCGGGTGTTCGTCGAGCCGCTCGGCCAGCAGGTAGCAGACCGCCGCAACGTGCTTGCACGGCCATCCCGGGTCCGGGCAGCTGCAGGTGAAATCCAGGTCCGCCGCGGTGCTCGGCAGCAGCAGCGGCCCCAGCCCGGTGGGCAACGCCCCCGAGGCGATCTCGGCGAGCATGCCCGGCGCCGAGCGGATGGTCTCGATGAGCAATTCGAGTTCGTCCTCGCGCACCGGGCGCACGGTGAACACCGCCGTGAACGGACGCGGTTGGCTGCCCTGCACTTCCGCCGTCACCGCGCCCGGCTCGATCCGGTAGTTCACCACCTGGCCGGATCTGGCGTAGTTGCGACCGCGCGCCAGCCGCCCCGGCTCCGCCATTCGCTCGACCGATTCCACCAGCGCCCTGCCCCACCAGGTGCGCCCGAAACCGCCTCGTCTGCTACGTGCTTCCACTCCGCCGCGCACCGGCAGCTTCTTCCCGTACTCGGAGTAGTCGATGAACGGACTCATTCGCCCACCGCCGCCGCGCCCAGGGCGAACAAGTCGCGCAATTCGTCGGTGCTCAGTTCGGTGATCCAGTTCTCCCCCGCGCCGACGGCCAAATCGGCGAGCTGCCGCTTGCCGTTGATCATCTCGTCGATCCGCTCCTCGATCGTGTCCACGCACACCAGCTTGCGCACCTGCACGTTGCGCTGCTGGCCGATCCGGAAGGCACGGTCGGTGGCCTGGTTCTCCACCGCGGGATTCCACCAGCGATCCAGGTGGACCACGTGATTGGCGGCGGTGAGATTGAGCCCGGTGCCACCCGCCTTGAGCGACAACAACATCAGCGGCGGCCCGTCCGGTGCCTGGAAGCCGGTGACCATCGCGTCGCGCTTCTTCTTCGGCACGCCGCCGTGCAGGAACGGGATGGCCGCGCCGAACCGCTCGGCCAGATAGGGCGCGACCAGCTCGCCGAATTCCCGGAATTGGGTGAACAGCAGCGCCTTCTCACCGTCGGCCAGCACCGCGTCCACCACGTCCTCGACGAGGGCGAGCTTGCCGGAGCGATGTGCCCCTCGGTGCAGCACACTCGACCCGTCGCCCAGGAAATGCGCGGGATGGTTGCACACCTGCTTGAGCCGGGTGAGCGCACCGAGCACGGCGCCCTTGCGCGCCATGCCCTTCGCGTCCTTGATCTTGGCCAGCATGTCGTCCACGACCGCCTGGTACAGCGAGGCCTGCTCGACGGTGAGGTTGGCCCGCACGGTCATCTCCAGCTTCTCGGGCAGGTCGCTGATCACCGTGGGGTCGGTCTTCACCCGGCGCAGCACGAACGGCTGGGTCAGCCAGCGCAGGCGACTGATCGCGTTCTGGTCGCGCTCGCGTTCGATCGGCACCGCGAAGCGGGCGCGGAAGGACTGCGGACTGCCGAGCACTTTCGGCATCGCGAAGTCCATGATGGAACGCAGCTCTTCCAACCGGTTCTCCACCGGAGTGCCGGTGAGCGCCAATCGATGTCGCGCGCGCAGCGACCGCGCCGCCCGCGCCTGCCGCGTCCCCGCGTTCTTGATGTGCTGTGCTTCGTCCAGTACGACGCGATCCCAGTGCTGTCTGCCGAGTTCCCCGGCGTCGCGCGCCAGCAGCGCGTAGGTGGTGATCACGAGATCCGCGGCGGCGACCGTCTCGTCGAGTTCGGCGCCCACCCGCCGGCCCGCGCCGTGATGCACCCACACCCGCAGGTCGGGCGCGAACCGCTCCGCCTCGCGCTGCCAGTTGCCGACCACCGACATCGGGCACACCAGCAAGGTCGGGCCCGGCGGCGCCGGCTCGGACATCGCGTTCTCGCGCTCGTGCACCAGCAGGGCGAGCACCTGGACGGTCTTGCCGAGTCCCATGTCGTCGGCCAGGATCGCCCCGCAACTCATCCGGCTCATGGTCGCCAGCCAGGCCAGGCCGCGTTCCTGGTAGGGGCGCAGCTCGGCCTTCAACCCGACGGGCGCGGCGACCGCCTCCGGCTGCCGAGCGCGGTCGAGCAGGTCCCCCGCCCATCCCGAGGCGGTGACCTCGGTGATCGGCACCTGGGGCACCCGGGAGACCGCGATCTCGCCGAGCATGTCCGCGAAGGTGATCGGCGAGTCGTCGGCGTGCGCGGCGACGTACTTGGCCGCGGCGGCCAGCGCCTTGTGATCGGCCTGCACCCATTGACCGCGCAACTGGACGAGATCGGATTTGGCGCGCACCAGGCGTTCCATCTCGGCCGTGGTCAGCACCATGCCGCCGAGCGCGAGTTCCCAGCGGTAGGACACCAGGCCGCGCAGACCGACCGTGCTCTCCGCGGCGGGCACCGCGCTCTCCACCCGCAACCGCATGCTCGGCTCGGCGACACTCCAGGCGCGCGGGAGCAGCAGTTGGACCCCCACCGCATGCAGGGCGTGCACGCCGTGCGCGACCAGGTCGAGCACCACTTCGGTGGGCAACAGCAGATCCATGCTGCGCGGATCGCTCGGCAGGTCACGCAGCCTCGGATACGCCCGCTTGGCCGCGCCGAGCTTGTCCACCGCGATCCGGACCAGATTCGGGTCATCGTGCAGCGGAACGGTTCTGGGCGCCTCACCGGTGAGCCGCAGGCACACCTCCAGCCGCCACAACGCCACCGACTCGTCGGCAAGGCCGAGTTCGCCGTCCGCTTCCAGCAGACGCAGCACCAGTTCCGGCTCGTCACCGGTCAGGCTGGCCCGCCAGCCCTCCAGCACCTCGGCGACCTGATAGCTGCCGTTGTCCAGCGGAATGTCGCCGACCAGGGCGGCCACCAGGGGATGCGGCGAGTCCGGCAAATCGGCCAGTGACCGCGCGATCGGGTCGGTGAGTTCGATGACCAGGTCCTCGAGCAGCGCTGCCGGACGCCCGGCCACCCGCAGCGCCTCCGGCATGGCGACCGCCAGCTCGGCCAGCCAAGCCCGCTGCCGCTCCCCGCCGACCAGCCGCCAGCGCACCCACCACTGGCCGTCCTCCCTGCGCAGGTCCGGCACGACACGCCCGGCGCGCACCCAACGTTCGATGCCGCGTGCGACATGCGCCAGATACCGCAGATCCCCCGCCACCAGGTCGGCGGGCAACCGCTGCCGGAGGGCCTCCGCTGCCGCGACCGGGGCCAGCGCGTGCGCGCGGACCTGCTCGGTCCCGGCGATCCCGTGCTCGACGACCAGGACCTCGGCCCGGTGCCGGAACTTCGACGCGCGCAGTACGCTGCCCAGCGGATCGGGAAGCTCGCCGGACATCGCGGCGACCGGCGAGTCGTGCCAGAGCAGCAACCCGGCACCCGGCGACCACAGTCCGTGCAGCATCACCCCATCCAAGCAGGCGGGTACGACACGGCCGCGCACACCGTGCCCCGACCGTTGTGGATTTCTGCGCCCAACCGGCACATACTGGAATATCCGCAGGTCATCGCAGAACAACCGCAGCTTGGTGTCAAGGAAGCGGAGGAAGCAGCATGACGATTCTGCTCCAGGTTCTCGAGCAGAGCTTCACACCGACGACCACGTGGGAACGGCGCAAATTCACCTTCGTGCATGCCGACAAGATCGTCGGCATGCGGCTCGACGGGCAGTGCGGCGTGTGGCTGGACCTATCGCGCCCCGGTGAATCCCAGCGGCTGGCCCGCACCACCGACCCGCGCGAGGCGATCACGTTCCTGCTCACCACCTTCGCGAAGATCGCCGAATGCGAGGAGCGCGGCGGCTCGTGGGTGATCGGGCACGACGGATCGCATATCGAGTCGATCGCGGCCACCCGGTTCCCGCCCCGGGCGAGCGAGGTCGTCGACGACGATCTCCTGGCCCGGGCCTGGCTGTAAGGCGTCAGTTACCGGTCGCGACCGGCCGTTTCGGATCGTTCGACCACTGCGACCACGACCCGGGATACAAGGCCGCCTCCACGCCCGCGATGGCGAGCGCAGCGACCTGGTGCGCCGCTGTCACACCGGAGCCGCAGTACACGGCCACCGGCCCGGATCCGAAATCGGCGAAGCGGTCGCGCAGTTCCGCGACGGCGCGGAAGCGCCCGTCCGCGTCGAGATTGTCGGCGGTCGGAGCGCTCAGCGCGCCGGGGATGTGCCCGGCGCGGGGGTCGATCGGCTCCACGTCGCCGCGGAAGCGCTCGCTCGCCCTGGCGTCCAGCAGCACGCCCTTCCAGCGGGCCGCCGCGTCGGCGTCGATCACCGGCAGGTGACCGGGACACAGTTCGACATCGCCCGGCTCGGGGTCGGGTTCCGCGCCGGTCGCGACGGACCCGCCCGCGTCGATCCAGGCGGGCAGCCCGCCGTCGAGGATGCGCACGTCCGCGACACCCGCCCAGCGCAGCAGCCACCAAGCGCGCGCGGCGGCCATGCCGCCGGTGGCGTCGTAGACCACCACGGGGTCGCCCTCGCACAGGCCCCAGCTGCGCGCGCACTTCTCCAGTTGCGCGGGCTCCGGCAGCGGATGCCTGCCGCGCGCGGGTGACGGCGGCGCGGCCAACTCGGTTTCCAGGTCGACGAACACCGCGCCGGGAACGTGGCCGGCGAGATAGTGCTGCGGCCCGTCCGGATCGCCCAGCGCCCATCGCACATCCAGCAGGCGAAGCCGCTTGTCCGGCAACGCTTCCCGAAGCTCATCCGGTGAGATCAGTACCGCGCTCAACTCAGCTCCTCGTCCCGAATCGCGTCCTCGCGCACCGACTCCCCCACCCTACGCACCCGAATGTGCCGATGTCGCCGAACACTCCCGCCCCGTGCCGCACACCGGCTCGAGTCAGTCCAGTTTCGGGGCACTGGCAGGCGACACGCGTCCGTGACCAGCGGCAATATCCGACCGGTGTCGAACGTATCCACCACCGAGACCACCGCGACGCGGGAACCCGAACGGGCGCGAGCGGGGCTGGCGCCGCCACTCGGCGCGGGCGTGGTGACGGCCCTGGTCGGATTCACCAGCTCGTTCGCCGTGGTGCTGAGCGGATCGACCGCGGTCGGGGCGAGCTCCGCGCAGGCCGCGTCGGGTCTGCTGGCGCTGTGCGTCACCCAGGCGATCGGCATGATGGCGCTGAGTTACCGCTACCGCATGCCGATCACGCTGGCCTGGTCAACACCGGGCGCGGCGCTGCTGGCCGGGACGGGCGCGGTGGCGGGCGGCTGGCCCGCCGCGATCGGAGCGTTCGTGGTGACGGGGCTGCTGATCGTCGTCACCGGACTCTGGCAGCGGCTGGGCACCCTGGTCGCGGCGATCCCGGTGGAGATAGCGCAGGCCATGCTGGGCGGAGTTCTGCTGCCGCTGTGCCTGGCGCCGGTGCGGGCGGTGCAGACGAGTCCGGCGGTGGTGGCGCCGGTGATCCTGGTCTGGCTCGTGCTGCAACGATATGCCCAGCGCTGGGCGGTGATCGCGGCCTTTGTCACCGCGGCGGTAGCCGCCGGCGTGAGCATCGTCGTTCAGCACCGTCATCTCGACGTCGGCGCGATGGCTCCGCGACTGGAACTGACGCTGCCGCACTGGAGCTGGCAGGCGCTGATCGGCGTCGCGATCCCGCTCTACATCGTCACCATGGCCTCGCAGAACATCCCTGGCACCGCGGTACTGGCCTCGTTCGGCTACCGGGTGCCCTGGCGCGCGGCGATGACGGTCACCGGTCTCGGCACCGTCGTCGGAGCGCCCGCGGGCGGGCACACGATCAATCTCGCCGCCATCAGCGCCGCGCTCGCGGCGGCCCCGGCGGCGCATCCGGACCCGAAGCGGCGCTGGATCGCGGCATTCACCGCGGGCGCGATGTACCTGCTGCTCGCGCTGGGCTCGGCCGCCGTGGTCACGCTGATCGCGACCGCCCCGGCCGGAACCCTGGAAACAGTGGCCGGTCTGGCCCTGCTGGCGACCCTGGGCGCGGCCCTCGGGGCGGCGCTGCGCTCCGAACACCGCGAAGCCGCCGTGGTGACGTTCCTGATCGCCGCCTCCGGTGTCGGCTTCGCGGGGATCGGCGCCGCCTTCTGGGCTTTGCTCGCGGGACTCGTGGTGCGCAAAGTGCTGCGTCAGCCGCAATGAGCGCGACCGGAGGGAGTCCGTCGACCGCTCACGCGAGACCGATCAAAGGCGAGGGAGCCACCAATGAGCGCAGCGGCCGAACTCGGATCACTAGCGCCCACCGGGCCGAACAAAGCCGAGACAGCCGCCCGGCCAGCGCAGCCCGACCCAGTCCGCCACAACACGCGCCGGGCCGAGCAAAGGCGAGGCAGCTGCTGAATAGGCGCAGCCGGACGCAGTCCGTCCACAGCCCGCACCGGGCCGAGCGAAGGTGAGGCAGCTGCTGAATAGGCGCAGCCGGACGCAGTCCGTCCACAGCCCGCACCGGGCCGAGCGAAGGCGAGGCAGCTGCTCAGGCCTGGAGCGTGGCCTGGAAGCGCCGCATGCCGTCGATCCAGCGGTCGTAGTCGGAGCCCTTGTGGCGGTACATCTTCAGCACCTCGGGGTGGGGCAGGATCAGGAAGTGCTCGTCGGTCACCCCGGCGAGCACGATCTCGGCGACCTCCTCCGGGGACAGCACCTCGCCCGCGCTGGTGACGGCCTTCACCGCGAGTTCCGCCTCGGCGGCGTGCTCCGGCGGAACGAGGCCGCCGCGCAGCAGCCGCGTATCCACACCCATCGGGCACACGCAGCTCACCCGCACGCCTCGGTCGCCGTAGGTGACCGACAGCCATTCCGCGAAACCGACGGCCGCGTGCTTGGACACCGCGTAGGGGGCCGAGCCGAGCTGGGTGAGCAGCCCTGCCGCCGACGCCGTGCCGACGAAATAACCACCACCACGGGCCATCCACCCGGGGACGAGCAGCCGCGCGGCGCGGACGTGGGCCATCACGTTGACCTCGAGCGCCGCCGCCCATTGCTCGTCGGTGCTGTCCAGACCCGCGCCGCCGCCGATGCCCGCGTTCGCGAAGTACAGATCGACCGGCCCGAACTGCGCCTCGGCGCGCTCGATCAACGCGCGGATCACCGCCTCGTCGGCCACGTCCCCGCCGACGGCGACGGCATCCGCCCCGAGAGAATCCGCGACCCGCGCCGCGCTCGCACCGTCGAGGTCGGCGAGCACCACGCGCGCACCGGCGGCGACGAGCCGGGCGGCCAATGCCGCCCCGATCCCCGCGCCCGCCCCCGTGACAATGGCAACTTTGCCCGAAATCTCCATCCCCGCACCCTAGCGGCACATCACCGGTCTTCCGCCGGGAAGCCCGCGACCACCTCGTAGAGCTGCGGATGCGCGGCGGCGAACCCGGGCGCGGCGGCGAGCCGCCGCTGAAACGCCGGATTCTCCGTCGCGCTGCGCCATGCGGCGGCGCTGTCCCAGTGCGCCACGTTCACCGCCGCGTACCGCGCGGCGGGGTCGAGCGCACGGTACAGGCGATTGTCGCGGAAGCCGGGGGCCGCGCTCATCAACTCGGCCCTGGTGCGCCAGTGGGCCAGGAATTCCTCGAAGTGTTCGACGGGCAGTTCGAAGACGTTGACGAAGGTGATGCCGGGCCCGTCCGAGTGCACAGCGGAGCGATATTCGGCGGCGACCCGGTACTCGCTGCCGACGACCTCGGCCTCGGCACCGGCGGCTCGGGCCGACGCGCGGAACGCGGAGTCGCGCAGCGCCGCGTCCCTGGCGGCGACGCTGTCCCACTCCGCCACCATGACCAACGGCAGCGGCGCGTCGGCGGAGGTCGCGCGGTGCATCCGGGCGGAACGGAAGCCCGGTGCCCGGCTCACCTTCCCGGCGCGCTCGCGCCACTGCGCGACATACTCGTTCGCCCCGTCGAGCGGCAGCCGGATGGTATCGATCACGGTCATTCCGTCATGCGTCATGCCGCCATCCTGAAACCTCGATCGCACTCGAGGTCAAGGGCATTCAGCCCGATTTCGCCAAGCGGTCCAGCAACGGGGCGGTACGCGGACCGACCAGCTCGCGCATCACCAGCGCCATGTTCGTCCGCTCGACGCCGGGGATCTTGAGGATCTGCCCGGCGATGCGATAGAGGTCGTCGGCGTCCTGCGCGACCACCCGCACGGTGAGATCGGTGAGTCCGGTCATGCCGCACACCTCGGTCACCTCGGGCACCTCGGCCAGTTCGTCCACCACCGAATCCAGCCGGTGCTGGTCCACGACGACCGCGACGAACGCCGCGAGCGGATAGCCGAGCGCGCGCGGCTCGACGCGCCGCTCGAAGCTGCCCAGCACACCACCGGCCTCCCAGCGGGACAATCGAGCCTGCACGGTGTTGCGGGACAGACCGAGCCGAGTAGCCAGCTCGACCCCTGTCGCCCGAGGATTGGCGACCAGTTCCAATAACAGCCTGGCGTCGGTGGCGTCCAGGCTCACGCCGGCGGTTTCTCTGGTCATACCACGCAGTATGACACCACCGCGCGGGTCGCAATTGAGCATTCTGCCCATCCCGCGGCCGACCACTTGCGCAGTTCGCATTGGGGTGGATGCTGTGAGATAGGACACAATCCGACCTGTCGAACACCTGGCGAGGAGGCGATCACTCATGCCGGGCAAATCCGAGTATCCGGTGCAACTGGTACAGCCGGACGGCCGTCGCGTCCTCGATCGCGAGCACGCCGCGCTGGTCGCCGATATCGGGCCGGACGACCTGCGGGCGCTGTACGAGGACATGGTGGTGGCCCGCCGGATCGACATCGAGGCCACCGCGCTGCAACGGCAAGGTCAGCTCGGCCTGTGGGCGCCCATGCTCGGGCAGGAGGCCGCCCAGGTCGGCTCCGCGCACGCGCTGCATCCCGACGACTACGTGTTCTGCAGCTATCGCGAAACGGCGGTCGCCTACTGCCGTGGCGTGCCGCCCGCCGATCTCACCCGGCTGTGGCGCGGCGCCGCGCACCATTGCTGGGATCCGCACGCGGTGAACATGACCAACCCCAACATCGTCGTCGGCTCCCAGGGCCTGCACGCCACCGGCTACGCGTTCGCGGCGCACATGGACGGCGCGGAGACAGCCACCATCGCCTACTTCGGCGACGGCGCCAGCAGCCAGGGCGATCTGGCCGAAGCGCTCGGCTTCGCCGCGACCTGGAGCGCGCCCGTGGTGTTCTTCTGCCAGAACAACCAGTGGGCGATCAGCGCACCGGTGCGGGTGCAGAGCGCGACGCCGATCGCCCGCCGCGCATACGGCTACGGCATGCCGGGCAGGCAGGTCGACGGCAACGACGTGCTCGCCGTCCTTGCCGTGACCAGGCAGGCGATCGCGAGGGCGCGCACCGGCGGCGGCCCGTCGTTCATCGAGGCGCTCACCTACCGGATGGGTCCGCACACCACGGCGGACGATCCCACCCGCTACCGTTCGGCCGCCGAGACCGAGCAATGGGCGCGGCGCGATCCGATCGACCGGATCCGCAGGTTGCTCGAGCGCGAGGGCCACTGGGACGACGCGTTCGGCACGCGGGTTGCCCAGCGGTCGGACGAGATGGCGGCAGTGGTGCGCCGCGCGACCATCGACATGCCCGATCCCGCGCCGAGCGAACTGTTCGAGCACGTCTACACCACCCCGCATCCGCTGATCACCGAACAGCGGAGGGCGTACGCGGAGTACCTGGCCGGCGATCCCGGCGGGCCCTCCGCACGAGGAGAAGGAGTCCCGCGATGATCACCACCTTCGCCGCCGCGCTCAACACCGGCCTGCGCCGCGCGCTGGAGGACGATCCGAAGGTCTTGCTGATGGGCGAGGACATCGGGCGCCTCGGCGGAGTGTTCCGGGTGACCGACACGCTGCAGAAGGACTTCGGCGACAATCGCGTCATCGATACGCCGCTGGCCGAATCCGGCATCATCGGAACGGCTTTCGGCATGGCGCTGCGCGGCTACCGGCCGGTGTGCGAGATCCAGTTCGACGGATTCGTCTATCCCGCGTTCGACCAGATCGTCTCGCACGTGGCCAAGATCAACTATCGCACCCAGGGAAAGGTCAACGCGCCGTTGACCATTCGCATCCCGTTCGGCGGCGGCATCGGTTCGGTCGAGCACCACTCCGAATCGCCCGAGGCGTATTTCGCGCACACCGCGGGCCTGCGCGTCGTGACACCGAGCAACCCGGCCGACGCGTACTCGATGATTCGCGCGGCGATCGCGCTGAACGATCCGGTGATCTTCTTCGAACCCAAACGCAGGTACTGGGACAAGGCCGACGTCGATTTCGCCGCGCTCGACCGCGACGGCGGCCTGCCGCTGGACCGCGCGCGCGTGTGCACGACAGGCGCGGACGCGACCGTCGTCGCCTACGGCGGGACCGTGGCGACCGCCATGACGGCCGCGAAGATCGCCGCGCAAGAGGGACACGCGCTCGAGGTGATCGACCTGCGCAGCCTCTCGCCGATCGACTTCGACACCGTCGAGGAGTCGGTCGTGAAGACCGGGCGGCTGATCGTCACGCACGAGGCGCCGGTATTCGCCGGACTCGGCGCCGAGATCGCCGCCCGCATCACCGAGCGCTGCTTCTATCACCTGGAAGCGCCCGTACTGCGCGTCGGCGGATTCGACATCCCCTACCCCCCGGCTAAGCTCGAGAAGCACCATCTGCCCGACCCCGACCGCATTCTCGACGCGGTCGACCGTTCCCTCGCCGCGTGAGGCGGGCTCGCCGTAGTGAGAGGTGCCGCGTGGAAAACTCGGTCGGCCATGATCTTCCGGCGTCCGTGCTGGAATTCCGGCTGCCGGATCTCGGCGAAGGGCTGACCGACGCCGAACTGGTGTCGTGGGCGGTGGCCGTGGGCGACACGGTCGAGCTGAACCAGGCCATCGCCGACGTGGAGACGGCCAAGGCGGTCGTCTCGTTGCCGTCGCCGTTCGCGGGGCGCGTGGTCGAATTGCTGGCGCGGCCGGGCGACACCGTCGCGGTCGGGTCGCCGCTCATTCGCATACAGGCGGCCGGAGCGGAAGAGACGCCGAACGACACGGGGCGCACGTCGGTCTTGGTCGGCTACGGCCCTGAGGCGGAGGCGACGTCCCGGCGGCGTCCTCCCGCACAGCCCGCCGTTTCGCGGTCCGACCGCGCGGACGGCCAGGCGGAGGCGCAGGGCGTTTCGCGGTCCGACCGCGTGGACAGTCAGGCGGAGGCGCGGGGCGTTTCGCGGTCCGACCGCGCGGACAGCCAGGCAGAGGCGCAGGGCGTTTCGCGGTTCGACGGCACGGAGAGCCTGGCGGAGGAGGTTCACGAGCAGCAACCGGGCACCGTGCTCGGCGCGCCGCGGGCGGCGGCGACACCCGCCGCGCGGAAACTGGCTCGCGAACTCGGCCTGGACCTGTGGTTCATCGCGGGTTCCGGCCCAGGCGGCGCGGTCACCGTCGAGGACGTGCGCGGCGCGGTGCCCGTCTCGCAGCCGCGTCCGGCCACCGCACCCGCCACCGCGCCCGCCGTCGCGGACGCCGGAGCGCGCCCGTCCGCCCGCGAGGAGCGCACCCCGATCAGCGGCATCCGCAAACGCACCGCGGCGGCGATGCTGACCAGCGCGCGCACCATCCCACAGGCCAGCACGTTCGTCACCGCGGACTGCACCGCCTCGATGGAGCTACTCGATCATCTACGCAGTACGAAATCCTTCGCCGGCCTCACCTTGACGCCGCTGCCGCTGGTCGCCGAGGCGGCGCTCGCCGCGCTCGCCGACTTCCCCGGCATGAACGCCTGCTGGGATGAAGCCGCTCAGGACATCGTCACCAAGCACTACGTCAACCTGGGTATCGCGGTGGCCACCGAGCGCGGGCTGCTGGTACCGAACATCAAAGAGGCGCAGACCCTGAGCCTGCGCGACCTGACCCGCGAGATCGGCTGGCTGGCCGACACCGCCCGCGCGGGCAGCGCGACGCCCGCCGAGCTGCGCGGCGGCACGTTCACCATCACCAACGTCGGCGTCTTCGGCGTGGACGCCGGCGTCCCGCTGGTCAATCCGGGCGAGGCCGCGATCCTGTGTCTCGGCTCGATTCGCCGGCGGCCGTGGGTGGTGCGCGACGAGATCGCGATCCGGTGGGTGACCACCCTGGGCGTCAGCTTCGACCATCGCATGGTCGACGGCGAACTCGCCGCCCGCTTCCTGGCCACTGTCGCGGGATTCCTGGAGGACCCGCTCACCTTGCTCAGCCGCGTGTGACGCGCCCGCCGGTCAGTCCGTGACGAGCTCTGCCGCGGCGGCGCGGATGACCTCCGGGATCTCGACCGGCTTGCGGGTCTCGGCGTCCACGTAGACGTGCACGAAGACGCCGGTGGCGGCCAGTTCGAGCGCACCGTCCGCCTCGCGGAAGATGGCCAGATCGTAGGTGATGCTGGAGCGGCCGAGCCGGGAGATGCGCAGGCCGACCCGCAACTGATCCGGGAAGCTGATCGAGCCGAGGTACTGGCAGGAGGTCTGCGCGACCACGCCGAGCGCGGGCAGGTCACGGATGTCGGTTCCGGTGGCGTGCATCAACCACGCGTTGACCGCGGTGTCGAAGTACGAGTAGTAGGTCACGTTGTTCACGTGCCCGTAGTGGTCGTTGTCGGCCCACCGGGTCGGCACCGGCCAGAGCACCGGATACTGCTGCGTCACCCGGCCGACGATAGCTCAGTGGCGGTCACGCCCAACCGGTGGTCGCGCGGGGAGATCCCGAAGTGCCGTTTGAACGCGGTGCTCAGCGCGAAGGCGCTGCCGTATCCGACCTGACGGGCGATGGCCTCGATGGTGGCGTCGGATTCCTGCAACAGGTCCGCGGCCAGCGCCAGCCGCCATTCGGTGAGGAACGCCATCGGCGGCTCACCCACCAGATCGGTGAACCGGCGCGCCAGCGCGGCCCGCGACATCCCCACCGCCTCGGCCAGGCCCGCGACCGTCCACCCGTGCGCCGGATTGTGCTGCAACAGGCGCAGAGCCTTGCCGACCAGCGGGTCACCGTAGGCGTGGTACCAGCCGGGCGCGTCGGCGCGGGAGAACCAGGCGCGCAACGCGGCGATCAGCACCAGATCCAGCAGGCGGTCCAGCACCGCGCTCTGCGCGGGCTCGTCCTTGATCACCTCGTCGACCAGTAGGTCGAGCACCCGACTGTCGAACTCGCCGCGCCGCAAAACCAGCACCGGCGGGAGCGCGCGCAGCAGGCGACGGCTGGCCGCGCCCGCGGACTCGTAGGTTCCGGTGACCATCAAGGTCGCGCCGTACGGGTCGGTTCCCCACTGCCGGACGCCGAGGCTCAGTGTCTCGCAGAGGACTTCGCCCTGTGGCGTCTTCGTCACCTGACCGGGATGGATGATGATCTGCGGTTCGGTCGCCGGGTCGTCGGCCACCGTGTACGGCGCGGGCCCACGGACGATCGCGACGTCCCCCGCGACGAGCTGCCGCGGTGCGCCCTCGTCGGTGACGATCCACGCGCCGCCGCGAATCATCGACAGCACGGTGAGCGGAGCCTCGTCCTGGATACGCAGCGACCACGGCGGATCCAGCAGCGAACACATCAGGAACGCGCCGCGAGCGCGAGGGCCTTCGAGCAGACTGGCGAGCGCATCCACCCGTCCACAGTAGACGATCACGCATGGTCACATGCCGTTGCGCCAGGTTCCGTCTCGACCGCGCCGGATATACCGGGCTACCCGTCGCCATGGCGTGCCTGTTCGGCACCGGTGCTCGACGGTCGCAACGTCGAGCCGCCGAGGGAGTGCGGCGTGCGCTCGGCCGGAGCCCGAAGGATTTCGCCGACTACGTCATGGCGACGACGGTCAGCGGAATCCGGAATGTCCCGGCACCGTGACGCGTTTCACATGGTGAAAAGGACTCGCTCGCGGACGTGACGCGCAGTGTCGAGCGTCGCGCACGGCCGCACGACCAGGTCAACGACGCCCTGGGCCGGTTTCGCGAGCGAGTCCGGTCGGGGTGGAGCTTTTCTCGGTACCGTCGAGATGGTGTTGAGCCCGACGGTCGATCGTCAGTTCCGTGTGGCGCGTGCCGCGGTATTCACGGTTTTCGCGTTGAACGGCTTCCTGCTCGCCATGTGGGTGGTGCACATTCCGGTCGTCACCGACCGAACTGGGGTGGCCAAATCGACGCTGGGGATGTTCATCCTGCTGATGTCGGGCGCGGGCATCGTCGGGATGCGACTGGCGGGTCCGCTCGCCGATCGGTTCGGCAGCAGGACATTGGTCGGTGCCGCGGCGTGCTTCGGATCGGTCGCGGTGGTCGGCCCCGGCTTCGCCACCGGGCCGTTCACCTTGGCGCTCGCGCTGGCCTGCTTCGGTTTCGGCAACGGAGCGCTGGACGTGTCGATGAACACTCAAGCGGTGCATGTGGAACGGGCCTACCGGCGGCCGATCATGGCCGCCTTCCACGCGTTGTTCTCCGGCGGTGGACTGCTCGGCTCCCTACTCGGAGCCGCCGCGCTCCGGGCGGGCTGGGATGTGCGGGTGACCCTGGTCGTCGCCGCGGTGGGCTGCGTCGCTCTGATCCTCACGCTGGTGCCGCGGTTGCTGCGGGAGACGGCAGCGGAAACGGCGGAGTCCCCCGACGTCGTCGCGTCCGTCCATGCGACCGAACTCGACGCCGCACCACTGGAACACGACGCGACGACATCGCTGCGCAAGGGAGATTCGTCCGGGCACGACGTCATGCCGGCAGGGTCCGATGTGGCGTCCACCGCGCAGTCGCCGGACCGGCTCGACCGAGACCGATCGTCGTGCGCTCCCGCCACGACCTCCCTCGATGCTCGCGCTCGCGGCCGAAAGGTGCTCGCGCTGGCCGTGCTCGCCTTTTCCCTGCTCTTGGCCGAAGGCGTGGCCGCCGACTGGAGCGCACTGCAGCTGCGCGACCATCTGGACGCCGACGCTGCTACCGCGGCACTGGCCTTCGGCGCCTTCTCCACCACGATGACGGTCGGGCGGTTCGCCACCGACCGGGTCAGCCACGTCTTCGGCGGGGTCGCGGTGGTGCGTTACGGCTCGCTTCTCGCGGCCATCGGCCTGGCCGTGATCGTCGTCTCGCCGTGGATTCCGCTGACGCTGCTCGGCTGGGCGTTGACCGGGCTCGGACTCGCCGGAGGCATCCCGCAGATCTTCAGCGCGGCGGGGAATCTGGGTTCCCGCACGGCCGCGACCGACATGTCACGGGTGTTCAGCGTCGGCTACCTCGGCTTGCTCGCCGGGCCCACGGTCATCGGCTGGCTCACCGCCGTGATGTCGCTGACCACGGCGATGGTCGTGCCGATCCTCGCCGTACTGCTGTGCTGCGCGTACGCGAGCGTCGTCGCCACGCCACGCTGACCGGATCACGAATTCCAGGCCAGACTCGTCGGCACCTGGTCGATGGCCGTGCTCGTGGCTTCTTCGAGCCGTCCGCCGAACAGGAAGCCGAGCCGAGCCCGGAACACCGCGATCGGCGCGCGCACGAACCATCTGGTCCGCAGCAAACGCGCGCCGATGCTCGGCATAGGTCCAAGCCAGCCCCAACCGCTACTTGGGCGGCACCAGGCACAGGGTGATCGGCTCGGGCTTGGGGTAGACGATGGTGTCGTTGTCGGTCGCCTTCGCTCCGCACGCGGACTTGTCCGCGGTGCCCCGCACGATCCGGCCGATCTTGAAGTCCGCCGTCGACCCGCAGGCCACCTTGGTGCTGGCGCCGAGGAAACCGCCGTCGATGCAGTCGCCCTCCTTGACGTTCAGTCGCAGGCATAGCGTGTACTCGTTGCCGCCGGTCTGGTAGTAGCTGGCGTAATCCTTGGTGGCGCAGTCCGCGTTCGCCCCGTCGAGCCGTTGCGCCACCACGTAATTGGCTTCGGCATCGGAGCATTCCTTGGTTTCGAACTCGGCCTTGACGGTGGTGCCCGACAGCTTCGCGCACTGACCGATCTCGATCTTCTCGCCGTCCGAGCGGAACACGGTGCGAGCGCCGACGATCAGCAACCCGATCACCAAGACGACGCCGAGTATGCCGAGGATCTTGCCGATACCGCTCCCGCCCCGATTCTGTCGGGGCGGGGGTCCGGGCGGCGGGAACCCGCCGCCGGGGTAACCCGGCTGCTGCGGGAAACCACCCTGCGGCGGGTAGCCCGGCTGCGGCTGACCAGGATAGCCGGACTGGGGATAACCCTGCGGCTGACCGGGATTTCCCGGCTGGCCCGGAAAGCCCTGCGGCGCACCGGCAGGCGGCTGCTGTGGATAGCCGGGCTGGCCTGGATACGGTTGATTCGGTGGTGTCGTCATGGATCCCCTCCCCGGGTCTCGCTAGATTCCGTGCGCACAGAAGCGACGGGCGAACCCATGGAATCTAGCCGATCGGTGCGCGTACCGCCGTGCGGGAAACCGCCCGGTTCGCCGCACCGGCTCGCCAACCGGCGCGATGGCTTCGGTTCGCGAGAGTTCTCGGCACGGTGTCCATCGAATTACGACAGTGCCCCCTCCACACCACGGCGAAGGGGGCACTGCGCGGAAATGCTCGGCTTACAAGGCCTTGAGTTCTTCGGTGACTGCTCCGACGGATTTCTTGGCGTCGCCGAACAGCATGGAGGTGTGGTCGGCGTAGAACAGCGGGTTGTCGATTCCGGCGAAACCACTGTTCATGGAGCGCTTGAGCACGATCACCGACTTGGCCTGGTCGACGTTGAGCACGGGCATGCCATAGATCGGGCTCGAGGAGTCCTCGCGAGCGGCCGGGTTGGTGACGTCGTTGGCGCCGATCACCAGGGCGACGTCGGTGCGGTTGAATTCGCCGTTGATATCGTCCATTTCCTTCAGCGCGTCGTAGGACACCTCGGCCTCGGCCAACAGCACGTTCATGTGCCCGGGCATGCGACCGGCGACCGGGTGGATGGCGTATTTGACCTCCACGCCCTTGGCCTCCAGCAGCGAAGCCATCTCCTTGACCGCGTGCTGCGCCTGCGCGACCGCCATACCGTAGCCGGGGACCACGATCACCTGGTTGGCGTACGCCATCTGGATCGCGGCGTCCGCGGCGGAAGTGGCCTTGGCCTGCTTCTGCTCACCACCACCGGCGCCCGGCGCGGTCCCGCCGCCGCCGAAGCCGCCCGCGACGATGGCCGGGATCGACCGGTTCATCGCCTTGGCCATCAGGTTGGTCAGGATGGTGCCCGACGCGCCGACGATCATGCCCGCCACGATCATCGCGGTGTTGTTCAACGCCAAACCCGCCGCCGCGGCCGACAGACCGGTCAACGCGTTCAACAGCGAGATCACCACCGGCATGTCCGCGCCACCGATCGGCAGCACGACCATCAACCCGAGCACACCCGCGAGCACCAGCACGGCGATCATCCACAGCTGCGACACCCCCTCACCCGTGGCGCCGACACCGATCACCACCGCCGCGGCCACCGCACCCAGCAGCAGCAACAAGTTCAACGGTTGCTGCAACTTCCCGATCCCGATCGGACGGCCGGGCAGGATCTCCTGCAACTTGCCGAACGCGATCAACGAACCCCAGAACGACACCGAACCGATGATCGCCGCGAACAGCGACCCGATCACAATGTGCACCGTCGGCTCCTCGTCGAAATGCGAGAAACCCTGGGAGTTGATGAATTCCGACCACGCGATGAGCGCGACCGTGCCACCACCGACACCGTTGAACGCGGCCACCAGCTGCGGCATCGCGGTCATCTTCGTGTACTTCGCCGGCGGCACACCCAGCACCACACCGACCACCAGACCGGCGACGATCAGAATCCAGTTGCTGGTGTGGCGGATCGAGATCAGCGTGGCGATCACCGCGATCACCATGCCCACCGCGGCGATCAAGTTGCCGCGCACCGCGGTCTTCGGGCCGGTCAAGCCCATCAGACCGTAGATGAACAGCGAGAACGCCACGATGTAGAGACCGTTGACCAGATAGGTCACGTTGTCGAAGGTGTGCATCATTCACCCGCCTTCTGAGCAGCGGGCTTCTTGCTCTTGAACATGCCCAGCATGCGGTCGGTAACCACGAAACCACCGATGACGTTCAGGGTTCCGAACACCACCGCGACGAAAAGGATGATCTGGGTCAGGATCGAGGGATCCTGCACGTTACCCAAGGTGACCAGCGCACCCAGCACCACGATGCCGTGAATAGCGTTGGTGCCCGACATCAACGGCGTGTGCAACGTGTTCGGGACCTTGGAGATCACGGCGAAACCCACGAACCCCGACAACACCAGGATCGCGATATTCGCCAAAAGTTCGGTATACATCAGTTCTCCACCTTCGCCTCGGTCGTCTCCGACACAGCCGCTGCCTCGGCGGACTCCGCAGCCCCCGTCGCCTCGGCAGGCGCGTCGGGGGCGTCCGGCTCACGGGTGACGCAGGAATCCGCGAGCACCTGATCGCTGAAGTCGGGCGCGAGCTTGCCGTCCACCAGCATCAACTCCAGCAACGCCGCGATGTTCTTCGAATACAACTCCGAAGCGTGCTCGGGCATGGTCGCGGGCAGATTCAACGGCGAGGCGATGGTCACCTCGTGCTTCACCACGACCTCACCCGGTTCGGTCAGCTCGCAGTTACCGCCGGTCTCTCCCGCCAGGTCCACGATCACACTGCCGGGCTTCATACCCTCCACCGCGGCCGCGGTCACCAACCGGGGCGCGGGACGACCCGGCACCAACGCGGTCGTGATCACCACGTCGAAGCCCTTGATCGCGTCCTCGAGCGCCTGCTGCTGCTTCGCCTTCTCCTCGTCGGTGAGCTCACGGGCGTACCCGCCCTCACCGGCGGCATCGATGCCCAGATCCAGCCACTGCGCACCCACCGACCGCACCTGATCGGCCACCTCGGGGCGCACGTCGTAACCGGTGGTCCGCCCACCCAGACGCTTCGCGGTGGCCAGCGCTTGCAAGCCCGCGACACCCACACCGAGCACCAGCACCGTCGCCGGTTTCACCGTGCCCGCCGCCGTGGTCAACATCGGGAAGAACCGCGTCGACTCCGACGCCGCCAGCAACACCGCCTTATAACCCGCCACATTCGCCTGCGAGGACAAAGCATCCATCACCTGGGCACGCGAGATCCGCGGAATCGCCTCCACCGCGAACGCCTGCACCCCCGCCGACTTCAGCGCGCCGATCTGATTCTCGGCATTGCGCGGCGCGAGGAAACCGATCAGCGTCTGCCCCGATGACAGCTTGCCCACCTCGGCATCACTGGGCGGGGCGACCTTCACCACCACATCCGCCGACCACGGATCTCCGATCGACGCACCCGCCGCCACATAGGCTTCGTCGGGAATCAGCGCGCCTTTCCCGGCCCCGGACTCGACGACTACTTCCACACCCTGTTTCACCAGGCTCGGAATGATTTTCGGCACCAAAGCGACACGTCGCTCGCCCGCGTTGGATTCGCGAACGACACCGACACGCGCGCCGCGCGGCGACAGATCGCCTACGCTCTGCGTTGTCTCCACTTGTCAGACTTCCTTCTCTTACTGAGCTTCAGGCAACGGGCAGACGACCGGACGATGTTACCGATGAGTAAGTTCGCCCAAATCCTCGCAACTGTACCTGGCCCGCCGTGAGCCTAGCTGAGATGCCCATCACACACGCCGGACGGATCGCGCCAGGACGCCGGAGTTCCTCGGTCGCCGCCGAGGGAGCCGCCGACCGCCGAGCGGCGTCGACCGTTTTTCCTTTTCGCTGTGTGATCGTGGTCTCCGCAGGTGAACACGGCAAGACCGTACGGAGAAGTTCGTTACCAACCTCGAGGTTGGGCACCTGGTGGGACGGCCGGCCCACAGCAGCATAGTGACGTGCGTCATGCCGATCGGCGATCCGGGGTGTTCCGCTCGGCTCGTACGCCGTATGGTCCAGCGTGTGAACGACTGCGTCTTCTGCCGCATCGTGGCAGGCGAGGCACCGGCGGCGAAAGTGTACGAGGACGACACGCTGTGCGCGTTTCTCGACGTCCGGCCGGTCGCCCGCGGGCACACGCTGGTCATACCGAAGCGGCACGCCGCCGAGTTGGAGGACCTCGACGCCGAGCTCGGTGCGCAGATCTTCCGGACCGGTCATCGGCTCGCCCTGGCCATCCGGCGCAGCCGCCTCGCCGCCGACGGCGCCAATCTGGTGCTCAACGACGGAACGGCGGCGTTCCAGACCGTCCCGCACGTCCACCTGCACGTGATCCCGCGCAGACACGGCGACACGCTGCGATTCGCGAAGGGCTTTCTCCTGCGCCGCCCGCACGATCCGATATCCACCGCCGCGGCCATCCGGGAAGGCATCGCGGCATTGGACAACGAGGGCACCGGCCCGGAAAAGGAAAACGAGGGATGACCGAGACGTTCGATCGCGCCACGCTGATCGACCTGCTGTCACGGCAGTGGGAGGCGATCGACGCGCTGATCGCTCCGCTGGACGAGGATCGTTGGCGCACCCCGTCGTCGCTGCCGGGCTGGACCGTGTTCGACGTCGTCGCCCACATCATCGGCACCGAATCCTTTCTGCTGGGTGACCGGCCGCCCGCGCACGATCCGACCAAGGCCAAGACCGACGTGCGCACGCTGCCCTACGTGCGCAACGAGACCGCGGTGCTCAACGAGATCTGGGTCGACCGGCTGCGCCCGCTGTCCGGGGCCCGCCTGCTCGCGTTCTATCGCGACGTCATCGACCGCAGGCGCGCGGCGCTCGCGGCCATGGGCGACGCCGAATGGGAGAAGGAGACGGTCACGCCGATCGGGCAGGTGACCTACGGCAGGTTCATGCGAGTGCGGTTGTTCGACTGCTGGATGCACGAACTCGACATCGCCGACGCGCTCGGGGTCCGGGTCGAGGAAGGCGGTCCCCGCGGCGAGTTGGCGTTCGACGAGTTCGCGGCAAGCATTCCGCGCGTGGTGGCGAAGAAGGGCGAAGCGCCGGAGGGCGCGCGGATCGCCTTCGCGCTGACCGGTCCGCTGGCCAGGACCCTGCGTATTCAGGTGGCGGGCCGGGCGAACTACGTGGACGCGTTCGACGGACCGGCCACCGTCGAGGTCGGCTTGGACTCGCGGCTTTTCGTGCGTCTCGGCGGCGGCCGGACGAGCGCCGAGGAGCACTCGAGCGAGATCACCGTCGAGGGCGACGACGAACTCGGGCAGCGCCTCGTCCGCCACCTGGCCTTCACCATCTGAGCCGCCGGTGCGACTGTTCCTGTCCAGCTACCGGTTCGGCGCGCACTACGACCGGCTCGTCACGCTCGCGGGCCCGCCCGGCCGGGTCGCGCTGATCCCCAATGCCTGCGACGCCTGGCCGCAGGCGTGGGCGGGTGCGGTGACCAGCGACCTGGCGCCGCTGCGCAAACTCGGCTACCAGCCCGAGGTGCTCGACCTGCGCGAGTACGTCGGCCGGGAAGCCGAGCTGGAACGGAAACTCACGGAATTCCCACTGGTGTGGGTGCGCGGCGGCAACACGTTCGTGTTGCGCGCGCAGTTCGCCCGCAGCGGCGCGGATCGCGTTCTGCCCCGGCTACTCGCCGCCGACGCGCTCGTCTACGCCGGTTACAGCGCCGGGGCCTGCGTGCTGACCCCGGACCTGCACGGCCTGGACGCGGTGGACGATCCGGCCGAGGTCGCTCCCGCCTGCGGCGTCGAACCGCAGTGGGACGGACTGGGTTTGGTGCACCGCCGGATCGTGCCGCACATCGATTCGGCCACCGACCCCGAAGGCGACTGCGCTCGCCTCGCGGCTCGTTACCGCGCCGAAGGCGTCGCGCACTGGGCGCTGACCGACGACGACGTGATCGTCGTCGACGGGGCGCGCACCGAAGTGCTGATCAGTCCGGTGGCGTCGTGAACTCCAGCCTCCGTCCGGGATCGCCATCCGCCACGACGATGGACATCCTCTCCCTGCGGGCGGCCGAGTGTCGAGGTCGAGTGCCACGATCGCGGCGCTGAGATCGCCCGTCACGTCAGGGGCAACGCCGATTCCGTATATCGAGACGGCTCGGCGCTCGTCGTCGCACGGACCCCCTGGCGACCGGTAGCGGTGGCGACCCATGGGTTGACCCACAGCCGTTGTCCGACAGCCGAGCGGCGATCGACCTCGGCGATCGATGTCCGTCGATTCAGGGCGAGCCGTCCGGACCGGCGGCCACTCAGCCGGGTCGCGGCCTCCTCGTGGCGCGATACAGGTGTCCACAGCACATCTCCACCGCCGACACCTCACATCGCGTCGGGCGCCAGCTCCCGTTCCGGCTCGACCGCGCGGCGGAAGACCACCCAGCGCATCGCGCTGTACATGTAGACGGCCTCGCACGCGCCCGCCAGCAACCGGGACACGTGGTACTCCACGCCGAGGGCGGTGAGCCCGCTGCCGATGCCGAGGATGAACGCGAGGTAGTTGACCACCACCACGACGACATACACCGCGGCCTGCCTGCCGACCGGCGCGTGGGAATGGAAGTTGAACGTGCGGTTGAGCACGAAGCTGAGCCCGAACGCGCATACATATGCCATCGTCACCGACGACCACACCGGCAGTTCGAACCAGCCGTGCAGGACGGTGAGCAGCGCCAAGTCGACGGCGAAGGTGCCGCTGTTGATCAGCGCGAAGCCGAGGAAGGTCGGCGGGACGAGACGGTTCAGCCCGAACGGCATCCGGTGCACGACCGACTCGCACCAGCGGGTGAACCGGTCGGCGATGGTGTCGGCGGTCTCGGACAGCTCGTGCACGCGACCAGCGTGCCAGCGGCAGATGTCCGGCAGATGAGCAGGCGGCAACCGCCGGGTGGCTCAGCCGATCTGCGCCCGGCCAGGGTCGTCCGCGGCGTGGTCCAGGCTCGCCCATGCCGCCAGGCATCGCCGTCGCGCGACATCGTCCGCGTCCGCCAGCAGCGCCTCCAGCAACTCGCGGGGCTCGCGCCGCCAGAGGTCGGCCAGCTCGGCGCGGGTCTCCTTGTCGAAGACACCGGAGCGGTCCAGCGCGGTCAGCCATTCCTCGTGCTCACCCGCGTGCACCCGCCGCAGCACGTCGGGGTCGATACCGTCCTCGACGAACTCGCTGGAGAACATCGCGGCGACCAGTTCCCGGCGACTCGGTTGCTCGCCCTGCATCCGTTCCATCCCTCCAAGTGCTCCGCGGCGAACCGCACGGACTGCCGACGCCACGACGTGGCGGCGCCACGAGAACTCGATGCCCCGAACAGTCAAGCCCCTGTCGGCATTCTGGTCTCCCGTAGGCGGTAATACCACTGTGGCGGCTGACATCACATGCCAGGCCTTCTGTTCGCCACACACGCACGGTCGACCGATCAGCAAATATCGCGCACGGGGAGCTAGCGTGAAGTGGTGGACCTGCATGACTTGATCGCCGCGCTCCCCGACGGCGCGGTGCTCACCGACGCCGACCTGCTGGCGAGCTACCGCCAGGACTGGGCGCGCGATCCCGGCGCGGGCACCGCCCTGGCCGTGGTGCGTGCCACCAGCACCGACGACGTGGCCGCGACGCTGCGGTGGGCCGGCGCGCATCGCGTCCCGGTGATTCCGCGCGGGGCCGGATCCGGGTTGTCCGGCGGCGCGACGGCCGTCGACGGAGCGATCGTGCTGACCACCGAGCGGATGCGGGAAATCTCCGTCGACCCGGTGACCCGGACCGCCGTGGTGCAGCCCGGCCTGCTGAACGCCGAGGTCAAGCGCGCGGTCGCGGAGCACGGGCTGTGGTACCCGCCGGACCCGTCGTCGTTCGAGATCTGCTCGATCGGCGGCAACGCCGCGACCAACGCGGGCGGCCTGTGCTGTGTGAAGTACGGCGTCACCACCGACTACGTGCTCGGTATGCAGGTCGTGCTCGCCGACGGCACCGTCGTGCGGCTCGGCGGTCCGCGTTTGAAGGACTCGGCCGGGCTGTCGCTGACGAAGCTGTTCGTCGGCAGCGAGGGCACGCTGGGGGTGATCACCGAGCTGACGCTTCGGCTGCTGCCCGCCCAACCGCCGCAGAGCACGGTCGTCGCCAGTTTCGCCACGCTCACCGCCGCCACCGAGGCCATCCTGACCATCACCGGCGAACTGCGGCCGTCGATGCTCGAGTTCATGGACTCGGTGTCGATCAACGCCGTGGAGGACGAGCTGCGGATGGGGTTGGACCGGAATGCGGCCGCACTGCTGGTCGCGCGCTCCGACGCACCCGGCGAATTCGCCAGGCGCGAGGCCGAGATCATGGCGGCGGCCTGCGAGAAGGCAGGCGCGACAGAGGTTTTCCACACCGAGGACCCGACCGAAGGTGAAGCGTTCACGGCCGCCCGACGTCTGGCGATCCCGGCCGTGGAAAAGCTCGGGCCGCTGCTGCTCGAGGACGTCGGCGTTCCGCTGCCCCGGCTCGGCGACTTGGTGAGCGGCGTTGCCGAAATCGCCGAGCGCAATGAGGTCACAGTCTCGGTGATCGCGCACGCGGGCGACGGCAACACCCACCCGCTGATCGTGCACGACCCCACCGACGCCGACCACACCGCGCGCGCGAACCGCGCCTTCGGCGAGATCATGGACCTCGCCATCGCCCTCGGCGGCACCATCACCGGTGAACACGGCGTCGGACGCTTGAAGAAGGCATGGCTGCCCGACCAACTCGGCCCCGACGTCATGGCCCTGACCCGCCGAATCAAGGACGCCCTCGACCCCGACGGCATCCTCAACCCCGGCACGATCCTGTGACCACCGCGACGGAACATTCCCCACGCCCAAGGAGTTCTACCCCGACATGACGACCAGGCTCGAACACAACGTCGCCGATACCCGCTTCGAGATCTACATCGACGACACCCTAGCCGGGTACGCCGACTACGCCGAACGCGAAAACCCCAAGGTCCGCGACTTCCACCACACCCTGACCTTCCCCGAATTCCGAGGCCGAGGCGTCGCCGCCCAAGTAGTCGAATACGCCCTCGCCGACTCCCGAGCCGCCGGCTTCTCGGTCATCCCCACCTGCTGGTACGTGGAGCAGTACATCACCCAACACAGCGAATACGCCGACTTGGTGAAGTAAACACACCCAAGCGCCGCGAGTGGCACACCACCGAGAGGTCTACTCGCGCTTTGCCACAGCCATGTGCCACTCGCGGAAGTTGTGCCAGCGGGCTGATGGTGGGTTCAGGGTCGCTTGAAGTCGCCGGCGGCGATGCCAGTGGTGAAGGTGTTCCACTCGCCGGGCGTGAAGACCAGCGCTGGGCCGGTCGGGTTCTTCGAGTCGCGTACGCCGACCAAGCCTTCGCCGAGAAAAGCAACCTCCACGCACTCCTTACCGGCCTGGCTACGGCTGCTTTTGAACCACTTCGCCTGGGAAAGAATGGTCTTCACGGCTTCATACTCCCGTGCTATCTGTTGGAGCAGGTTGTAGCGCTATCCGGGTCCAGCGCCGCACGTTCGCTCGCTTCACGGGCATTCGTATACGCCGCGTGCTATCCCAGCGGTGAAAGCGTCCCACTCGCCAGGCGAGAACATAAGCGCTGGACCGGCCGGGTTCTTGGAATCCCGCACGCCGACGTGCCCTCTCGAGAGAAAAGCCACTTCGACACATGCTTTGTCAGCCCCGCTGTAGCTGCTCTTGAACCACTTCGCCTCGGAGAGATCGGTATTCAAGGTGCATACTCCCTTGCTATCTGCCGGAGCAGGTTTTTGCTCTGATCCGGGTCCAGCGCCGCGCTTTCGAACCGCCGATAGGCATCGAGATACCGGTTCACAGCGCTGTGCTTCTCCAGGTACAAATCGCCCGTGAAGCTCTCAACGTAGACAACTGTAGGCTCCTTCGGCTGTCGCTTGCTGTCACCCCCCGACTTCAAGATCACGAATGGCCCTACGGCCACACCCATGGGAAATCCGGCCGAGAACGGGAGCACGCGGATCGTGACGTTGGGCAGCCCCATGAGGTCCACCAGATGGCGGAGCTGGGCCGACATGATGCGCTCATCACCGACCATCCCGCGTAGCACCGACTCTCGAAGAATCGCATTCACAGTGACGGGTTTCGTTTTGCGTGTGATCAGCGATTGGCGCTTGCGTCGGAGGTGCACCCGGCGCTCGTGTTCCAGCGGTGTCTCGTTCGGGTAGCCAGCACGAATCAGCCCACTCGCATACGCGGGTGTTTGAAAGATCCCCGGCACCAGTTCCGGTTCGTACCAGGTCAGCGACCGGGCGGTGGCCTCCAGATCCACGAACACATCGAAGTTCTCGGGGATCAGGTCGCCGAACTCATGCCACCACGACTTCACGCTCGCCTGCTTCGCCAGCCCGACCAGTGCGTTCGTGTACTCCTCGGTGAAGTCGTAGATCTTGCACAGCGCCTCCACATCGACGGTGCGAATGCGCTCGGTCTTGCCGACTTCCATCCGCTGAACGGTGCTGACGCTCCACTGCATCCGTTCGCCGACGTCGGCCAATGTCAATCCCGCCGCTTCCCGTCCGTTTCGCAGATGCCTGCCCAACTGGCGGCGAGGGAGGGTCGAGCCACCACTTTCGGCCATGCGATTCCTGTCCACTCCGGGCGACCCGGGTTTCTCATCTCCGGGCCGATTCTCCTTGCAGAATGAAAAACGTGCTGGTCGAGCTGATGAGATCTCATCTTTACGCAGTTCATCGGACAGGTCCAGTGGTTTTCTGATCGTGCGCCCGGCAGGGGACGACGGAAACACGCGCATCGCAGAGCAATTCGCTCCCCTCACGGCTTCCGACCAGGGATTACCAGAGCTACGGGCGCACCATGAACCCCTTCGATGAAGCAGAGGTCTCGTTGCGCCACATAGCGTTTGGAGACACGCCGTTGTCTCGCTGTCACTACTACCGGCAGGTATGCGGACTCCCCGCGGTCGTGGACCCTCCCCAGATCGGGCGGATCATCGTCCGCACCGGAATGGTCTGGGGCATAACCATGCCCGCTGTACTGGGACACCACGTGAAGGTGTGGATGCAGGACCAGGGCCACGAGCTGGGGCCGATCCTGTCGCATCCACGCTCGAAGCGGTGGACGTTCATCATCCGGCCGGACCTACCGGACGACGTGCCGCTGTTCGCCGAGATGTTCCGCTTGAACGTGTCCATCATCCGCTACGGCGGCATGATCGCGCTGCCGAGCCCTGCCGACCGAGGGACCAAGTTCCGCGCGTGGATACTACGCCCGGACACGGCGTTTCGCCCTTCCGGCTGCGTGGTCGTCGCGGCGATCCGCCATTGCGTGGCCGCGAAGCTCGCGCGCGGTCGACGGGTGATCGCATATGCCTGACCGCGCAGTCTCCCCGATCCCGTCGGAGCCGGATGTGCACCTGTCGGTGTTCTGGCACGGAGCCCGCCTGGACTTCGTCGCCTGCGTAACGGCCGCATGCCTTTTCGTCCAGGAATGGCGCGCCCGGCACTGGCACGACGCAGTGGAAGTATCCACAGACACCACCGACGACTACCCCAGACTCCCGTGCGAACGCCTCTACCTGGAGCCCTGACAGCGCCTTACCGACGTCGCCTCGGCAAAGTCCGCGACATAGGTCCACGAGTGGCACACCAGCGAGAGGGTCACTCGCGTTTTGCCGCAACCATGCGCCACTCGTGGCTGCATCGCTTCTAGAGGGGCGCGCCTGGGATGGGGCTGACTCTGGGCCCTGGCGAAGCGCAGGCATCGGGACGTCCCGGTGATCCGGGTTTCAGGTGCGCACCTATTCGGTGCCGTCGAGACAGTGATCGACAGGATGTTCGGGCGGCTTATGCCTCGACGTCTCGAGAGACGGTTTCAGGCGCGCCCGAACATCCGGCGATCTACAACAACCTCACTTGAGCAGGGCACGGCTCATCACCAGGCGCTGGATCTGGTTGGTGCCCTCGTAGATCTGGGTGATCTTGGCGTCGCGCATCATCCGCTCCACCGGGAAGTCGGTGGTGTAACCGGCGCCACCGAACAGCTGGACGGCGTTGGTGGTGACCTCCATGGCGACGTCGGAGGCGAAGCACTTGGCGGCGGCGGAGATGAAGCCGAGGTTCTTCTCGCCGCGCTCGGCACGGGCGGCCGAGGTGTACACCATGAGGCGGGCGGCCTCGATCTTCATCGCCATGTCGGCGAGCATGAACTGGGTGTTCTGGAAGTCGGCGATCGACTTGCCGAACTGCTTACGGTCCTTGGTGTAGGCGATGGCCGCGTCCAGTGCGCCCTGGGCCAGGCCGACGGCCTGCGCGCCGATGGTGGGGCGAGTGTGGTCGAGGGTCTGCAGCGCGGTCTTGAAGCCGGTGCCCGGCTCGCCGACGATGCGGTCACCCGGCACCCGGCAGTTCTCGAAGTACAGCTCGGCGGTGGGCGAGCCCTTGATGCCGAGCTTGTGTTCCAGCGGGCCGACCACGAAGCCCTCGTCGTCCTTGTGCACCAGGAAGGCCGAGATGCCGTTGGCGCCCTTGTCCGCGTCGGTCACCGCCATCACGGTGTACCAGGAGGACTTGCCGCCGTTGGTGATCCAGCACTTGGAGCCGTTGATGATCCAGTCGTCACCCTCCTGCTTGGCCCGGGTGCGCATGCCTGCCGCGTCGGAGCCCGCCTCGCGCTCGGACAGCGCGTAGGAGGCCATCTCGCCGTTGACGATGTCCGGCAGCACCTTCTGCTTCAGCTCCTCGGAGCCGTTCAGGATCAGGCCCATGGTGCCGAGCTTGTTGACGGCGGGGATCAGCGAGGACGAACCGCAGACGCGCGCGACCTCTTCGATCACGATGCAGGTGGCCACCGAGTCGGCGCCCTGGCCGCCGTAGGCCTCGGGGACGTGCACGGCGTTGAAGCCGGAGGCGTTGAGCGCGGTCAGCGCCTCCTCTGGGAAGCGGGAGTTGCCGTCGACGTCCTTCGCGTGCGGGGCGATCTCCTTCTCCGCGAGGGCGCGGATCGCTTCGCGTAGTTCGTCGTGGAAGTCCTCGAGCTTGAACAGATCGAAATCGGGGTTTCCCGCCATGGGGCCTTCACTCCTGATCGTCGGTGGTCGGCGCCGCTTTCCGTCGAACAAAAGCAGCATCTCGGCACTCAGTGCCATATATGAATCGAGTATACCCATATGGACGCCGATTACGTGGGGAGATGACGTGGCACTCAGTGTCAGATCGGTCGCACTTCGATCCGGTTCTACAGGTTGCCGAGCTTGCGGACCAGCAGGTCCGCGATCTGCTTCGGCGCGATGTCACGGGGAAACACCGCGACGACCAGCTCATCCGCGCTCGCGGTACGCCCGGCGCCGCGCGGGATGGCGGCCAGCTCCATCCGCAGGTCCGCGGCGCCCGCGTCCGACTCGCCGCGCACCATGCGGCGCAGCAGATAGTTGTGCGTCGCCGTCACCGCGGCGGTGAACTGCACCCGGGCCAGATCGGGAACGTCGGGCAGCCGCTCACGCAGGTAGTCGGTGAACAACCGTTCATAGCGGAACACCGTGACGATCTCGCGCTCCCGCAGCGCGGGCACCCGCCGGACCACCTGGTAACGCCGCGCCGCGATCTCCCGCCACTGCGTGAACCGCTCGAACACCTGCACCACCGCCGAGCACACCGCCTCCCACGGGTCCTCTCGCGAGGCGGCTAGGAACTCCTCCGCTTGTGCCAGCTGGGACTCGTGGTCGGCGAAGATCACGTCCTCTTTCGACCGGAACTGCCGGAAGAACGTGCGCCGGGAGATGCCGGCCGCCTCCGCGATCTCGTCGACGGTCGTCGCCTCGTACCCCTTCTCGGCGAACAACCGCAGCGCCTGATCCACCACCGTGAGCCGAAAATGCGCGGTTTCGTCGCCTCCCCGCGTCCGAGCGATATCCCCTGTAGTCACGACCTCACACCGTAGTCAGCGGCCGAGAGCGCGAGTCCCCGACACCGGAAGCTTTCGCGGTCCGCCGCCGTATCACCAGGTCGACGGGGCTCGAACGCTGTGGCCGCGGTTCGGCGAGACCGACCGTGTTCGCACGGGCGTCGCCGCGATCATCGCGGTGACCAGGGCGCGCGCCGCGCGTTACCGCAACGGCGGCCGTGCCGGAATCCCGGCCGATCGCGTTGTTCGGGCCGATCTCGGCATGGCGGGTGAGATATCGCAGCACCGACTCGAGCGACGACCCCGTCGCCGACGTGGCGACCGTGATGGCTCCGATGCTGCCGTGGTTCGGTCCTTGGTGTCGGTGAACACGCTGATCGACCCCCCGTTCATTCGCGCGCAGCCGATCAGCGTGCACAAGCATCGACCGCATGCCCTTCGTCTGGTCAGCTCCCGAGGGTTGCCGACATGTCGGCCTGCGCTGCGGCACCCCGAAGTCCCGCCGCGCCGATGGCGGCACGGCGTGCGCGCAGCCCGCTGACCAGGCACAGCGTGATGCCGAGCGCGAGCCAGGCCAGCAGGACGAGAACGGCCTGGGTGGCTCCGCGACCGTCGAAGAAGGCGGTGGAGCGCAGCAACCGGCCACCGGCACCGGGCGGCAGCAGCCTGCCGAGCGCGCCGGACCAGCCGGGCAGCATTTCGGGTGCGGTCGCGGTACCCGAGAGCGGGTTACCGATGAGCATCATGATCACGGCGCCGATTCCGATCCCGGCGTATCCGAGCAGCGCCTCCAGCCCGAGAACGGCCGAAGCGGTGGCCGCGATGGACAGAGCGACGGCGCCGGAGTTGGCGAGGTAGGAACCGCTGAGCGAGCCGAGCCAGAAATGCAGGATCGCGGCGACGGCCAGGCCGCCGGTGATCGCGAAGGCGAGCGCTCCGGTAACCCGACGGGCGGTGCCGCGCACGAGCCGGGTCAGCAGCACCGCGGCCAGCAGACCGCCCATGACCAGGGGCAGTGCGCCTGCCGCCAAGCCCGCGCCGCGCGGGTCGTCGGCGGGCAGGGCGGCGAGGTCGCGGACCGCCGGGCCGGGCTTCCCCTCCTGCGCGAGGCCGCTCGCGATGCCCTGCAAAGTCTGGGCGACCGCGGTGCTCGCGGCGGAGGCGACGATGACCTCGGGAGCACCGGAGCCGAGGTCGATCGCCCCGTACACCCGCCGGTCGCGAATCAGCGTTTCCGCGGCCGCGGTGTCGGGAACCTCGGTGATCTCGAAGCCGCCCGGCAGCCGTTGCTCGAGTGCCGTGCGGACCTGGGCGACCGCGGTGGCCGGACCGGCGACGGCGATCGGCACATCGTGTACCGATGACCGCGCCGACGGCCAGGCGAAGGCGATGAGCAGCACACTGACGATCGCCGTGAGCAGGGCGACCGCTCCGGCCACCGTCGGCCATCGCGACGGGAAAGTGTCGGCGAGCGGCGCCCGCGTGGTCATGTCTACTCCTCGAACGGTGGGGTCGGTGTTCATCGCAGGGTGAGCGGGGTCTGCGAATCGACGTGGGTCAGTTTCTGCGGGTTGCGCACGTAGTAGAGGCCGGTGATACGGGTGTCCTCGACGCGCATCGCGAGGACGCCGTCCAGTTCCCCGTCCATGCGCAGAGCCAGCGCGGGGCTGCCGTTGACCGTGGTCGATTCGACGGTGAGCGCGACGTCGTTCTTGGTGAGGCCGCCGACGATGAAGCGGGCCACCTTTTCGGCGCCCAGGACCGGCCGTGGCGTGGCCTGTTTGATACCTCCGCCGTCGCTGATGGCGATGACGTCGGGGGCGAGCACGTCGAGCAGTCCTCGCACGTCGCGAGTCTCGAGCGCGCGCCGGAACGCCTCGGCGGCCGCCTCGGCCTGACGCGCCGTGACCGATCGGCGTGGCCGGCGGGCTTCGACGTGGCGACGGGCGCGGTGGGCGATCTGGTGGACGGCGGCGGGCGTCTTGTCGACCGCGGCCGCGATCTCGTCGTAGCCGAACCCGAAAGCTTCGCGCAGCACGAACACCGCACGTTCGGTCGGGGTCAATGTCTCGAGCACGAGCATCAGCGCCATCGACACGCTTTCGGCGAGCTCGACGTCGGCGGCCACATCCGGGGTGGTGAGCAGCGGCTCCGGCAGCCAGGAGCCCACGTATGCCTCCCTGCGGCGCTTCACCGAGCGCAGCCGGTTGAGCGCTTGCCGGGTAGTGATCCGGACCAGGTAGGCGCGCGGCTCGGTGACCTGCGCCGCGTCGACTCCGACCCAGCGCATCCAGGTCTCCTGCAAGACGTCGTCGGCGTCGGCCACCGAACCGAGCATTTCGTAGGCGACGGTGAACAGCAGGTTGCGGTGGGCGAGGAACGTTTCGGTCGCCACGGCGGTGGCGTGGTCACCACTGTCGCGTTGCCCACCGGCTCCACTGGTTGCTTCCATGAGGTCCTCTTCTATCGGTAGTTCGATCCGGCTCATCGGAAGGTCGGAACACGGACCCGGCGCTCGCCGCCGCTCGCAGTTCGGCGGATCGCCGAGGTCACGCGGGTGCGGCGGCGAGAAACGACGCCGCCACACCCGGCCCGGTCGAAGTGGTTCGCCCGGCGACCTCCTGCGGCGCTGCTACGCAACCTGTTCGGCGGCGGCCGGCGCGCCGCCACGCTGAGCCTGCAGCAGTTGGGGGCGGTGCTTGCCGTCCTTGGGCCAGTGATGCGAGCCGGGCTTGCGCGCTTCGTTCACCAAGTGCTTCACGCTGGAGAGGCAGGCGAACTCCTTGAGCTTCTTGCCCGCGAGACCGCTGAAGTACAACGGCATCGCGGTGTCGTCCTTGTGGCCGAGCTGGAAGATCCCGGTGTTGCGGCCGAAGCTGATGCACATCGCTGCGAACGACATGTCGATCGGCTCCGGGCGCTCACCCGCGATCCGGTTCAGAACGGTGTCGGCGGCGTGCGCGCCGAGGCACCCCGCGGCATAGGCGCTCATCCGGAACGGCAGGTCCGACGGCGCCGCCGAATCCCCGGCCGCCACGATGCGCTCGTCGTCGACGCTGGTCAGCGTCTCATCGGTGAGCAGCCGCCCCGCCGCGTCCGTGCTCAGCCCGCTGCGGGCGGCCAGATCCGGCACCCCGAACCCGGCGGTCCAGATGGTCACCCGACTCGCCAACCTACGGCCGTCACCGAGTTCCACGGCCTCCCGCGTCACCGCCGTGACCGCCGCATCCGGGCCCTCCAGCACGGTGACCCCCAACTTGGCGAGGTACTTGCGGGCAGTCCGCCGGGCCCTCGGGTGCAAGTACGGGCCGACCACGCCACCGCACACCAACGTGACCGCGCGACCCCGCTCCGCCAGCTCCGCAGCGGTCTCGATGCCCGTCGGACCACCTCCGACGACCGTCACCGCCGCCGTCATCGGCGTGTCGAAAAGCACCGACCGCAACCGCTGCGCCGCCTCCAAAGTGGCAATTGGGTAAGCGAATTCGGCCACGCCCGGCACCATCGAGCCCGCACTGCCGCTGCCCACCGCGTAGATCAGGTAGTCGTAATCGACCGTGCCGCCATCGGCCAGCGTCACGCTGCGCGCCGCCGCGTCGATCCGTGTCACGCTGTCGACCACCAGCCGGACCCCCTCGGCCAGCACTTCGGTGTAGTCGACGACCGCATCGTGCGTCCCGCCCACCAACTGATGCAGACGCAGCCGCGGCACGAACAACGAGCGCGGATTGATCACCGTCACCCGCACGTCCGCACGCTGCGTCAAGCGATTGGCCGCCATCACACCGGCATACCCGCCACCGATCACGACCACATCGATCTTCTTGCTCATGGTGTCTCCTTGCTCCGAGAGGCTCGAGCACAAGACACCGCATCCCCGAACATCCTGACATCATGTGACGCAGATCACTGTCGCGCCCCTACGTCGTGACGCTGCTGGAAACAGGCGAGATTCCCTTTCGCCTGGTCGGGCGTCACCGTCGAATCCGATACGACGACTTGAAGCAGTACCAGCTGCGAACCGAGGCCAAGAGCAGAGCCGCGATGGACGAGTTGGCGCAACTCGGCCAAGATCTCGGCATCTGATCATGGCCTTCGTTGTCGTCTACGACGCCAATGTGCTGTATGGCAACACACTGCGGGACCTACTCATCCGCCTTGCGCGGTCGGGTGCCAGATGATCGGCATGTCCTCGCGGCCGCCATCGCTGCTCGGGCACAAGCCATAGTGACTTCCAACCTGGCGGACTTCCCGAACGACGCGCTGGAACCCTGGCACATCGAGGCGAAGAGTCCCGATCATTTCGTGCTCGACCAGACCGATCTGGACGACCGTGTGGTCTGGGCGTGCATCCAGCAGATCGCCGATTCACGCACCGACCCACCGGAGACCACTGAAGACGTGCTGGACGCCTTGGAGAACGCCGGATTGGTGGAAGCGGTCGCAAGTTTGCGTGCAGGCAGGCACGACCGCTGACCGTGCGCCGCTCAGCCCAGGAGCTTGGTGCGCAGCGCGTCGTCCTTTTCCAGCACCATCTGCTCGAGCCCGGCTTGGAACTGTTCCATGCGGGTGCGCAGGGCCGGGTCGTGGGCGGCGAGGATGCGGGCGGCGAGCAGGCCCGCGTTGCGCGCACCGCCGATGGAGACGGTGGCGACCGGCACGCCCGCCGGCATCTGGACGATGGACAGCAGCGAGTCCATGCCGTCCAGGTACTTGAGCGGGACCGGCACGCCGATCACCGGCAGCGGAGTGGCGGAGGCGACCATACCGGGCAGGTGCGCCGCGCCCCCGGCGCCGGCGATGATCACCTTCAGCCCGCGACCCGCCGCCGAACGCGCGTAGTCGAGCATGCGCTGCGGCGTGCGGTGCGCCGAGACGACGCCCACCTCGAAGCGGACCCCGAACTCGGCCAGCGCCTCCGCGGCGGCCTCCATGGTCGGCCAGTCCGAGTCGCTGCCCATGATCAGGCCGACCGCGGGGGCGATGGCCAGTTCCTCACTCATGTGGATCCCATCCGTCGGTCCAAATCGCGTGCGACATCCAGTGCGCCGCTCGCTCGGCCTTCTCCCTGACCTCGGCCACGTCGTCGCCGAGGATGTTGACGTGCCCGATCTTGCGGTCGGGACGCTCGCCCTTGCCGTACAGGTGCACCTTCGCTTCCGGGATCCTGGCGAACAGGTGGTGCAGCCGCTCGTCCATCGACATCTCCGGGGCCTGGGGCGCGCCGAGAATGTTCGCCATCACGGTCACCGGCGCCAGCGGCGCGGTGTCGCCGAGCGGGTAGTCGAGCACGGCGCGCAAATGCTGCTCGAACTGCCCGGTGCGGGCGCCGTCCATGCCCCAGTGCCCGGAGTTGTGCGGGCGCATGGCCAGCTCGTTCACCAGCAGCTCGCCGTCGGTGGTCTCGAACAGCTCCACCGCCATGACGCCGACGACGCCGAGGTCCCTGGCGAGATGCAGCGCCATGGTCTCCGCTGCGGCGGCCGTGTCCTCCGGCAGCTCGGGTGCGGGCGCGATGACGACCGCGCACTGCCCTTTGCGCTGCACGGTCTCCACCACCGGCCAGGTCGCCGCCTGCCCGAACGGCGAACGGGCCACCATCGCCGACAGCTCCCGCTTCAGTTCGATCTTCGCCTCCGCCAGCAGCTGGACGCCGCGGGCGAGCTGGTCGGTGACGATCGCAGCTGCCGCGTCGGCGGACTCCGGCATCCAGACGCCGCGCCCGTCGTAGCCGCCGCGTACCGCTTTCAGCACGATCCGCCAGCCGTGCTCGTCGCCGAAGCGCACCGCGTCCTCGACGGAGGTCACCGCCGTGAACGCGGGCACGGGCAGCCCCAGCGCGCTCAGCTTGGTGCGCATCGCCAGCTTGTCCTGCGCGTAGACCAGCGCCTGCGGCGGCGGCTGCACGTTGACGCCCTCGGCGACCAGCGCCTCCAGGTGCTCGGTCGGCACGTGCTCGTGGTCGAAGGTCAGCGCGTGCGAGCCGACCGCCGCCTTGCGCAGTGCGGTCAGGTCGGTATGGCTGCCGAGCACCACCTCGGGGCTGACCTGGGCGGCCGGGTCCTCGGGGTTCTCGGCGAGCACGCGCAGCCGCTGGCCCAGCGCGATCGCCGCCTGGTGGGTCATGCGCGCCAACTGGCCGCCGCCGATCATGGTGACGGTGGGCATGGCCGAAGGATCGAAGGAACGTGCGCTCACGTCGGACAATATTGTCATGTCCGGCGCAAATGACAGCGACCGGTACACTCCGGTCTTGTGTCATTCGTCGACGACGTGGTCAGCGTCCTCCCCAAGCCGCTGCAAGATATCGCGTACCGGCAGCGGGAATTGATCAAGTTCGCGATCGTCGGCGCGACCACGTTCGTGATCGACAGCGGCATCTTCTACGTACTCAAGTGGACGGTGCTCGCGGAGAAACCGGTCACGGCCAAGATCATTTCCGGCGTCATCGCCGTGATCGCGTCCTACATCCTGAACCGGGAATGGTCGTTCAAGAATCGCGGCGGACGGGAACGTCATCACGAAGCGCTGCTGTTCTTCGCCGTCAGCGGCGTCGGCGTCGTCCTCGCCTTCACCCCGCTGTGGATTTCCAGCTACGTCTTCGACCTGCGCCAGCCCAACGTGAGCTTCACGGTCGAGAACGTCGCCGACTTCATCAGCGCCTTCATCATCGGCAATCTGCTGCAGATGGCGTTCCGTTTCTGGTCGATGCGCCGATGGGTCTTCCCCGACGAAATGAGCGAACTCGAAGCGGAATTCGTCGACCTCGTGGAAGAGGAACTCGGCCGCGGCTGAGTCAGCGCGGCTCGGCAACCACCGCGTTGGCCGGACGGGCCTTCGACCCGAGGAACACGGCGAACAGCGCGGGCCTGCGCCGCTGTAATTCCAGCCGTCCGCCGTCCGCTTCGACCAGCGCCCGCGCGAGCGCCAGCCCGACACCGGTGGAACCGCCCGCGGAGAAACCGCGGTCGAAGATGTGCGGCGCCAGCTCGTCGCGCACTCCGTGGCCCTCGTCGGCCACCTCGACGCACACCAGCGGCTCGCGATCGGCTCCCGGCCGCACCGAGCGCACCGACACCGTGCAGGTCCCGCCGCCGTGCATGAGCGCGTTGTCCACCAGCACCGCCACCGCCTCGCGCAACCGCGAACCCGTGATCGGGGCGCGCAACGACTCGTCGCCGGTGAGCGTCAGCGACCGGCCCGCCTCGGTGAACGGGTGTTTCCATTCGGCTACGACACCGCGCAGTTCGTCCATCACGGGCACCGGATCGCGGTCGGCCGCGTCCTCGTCGCGGGAGGCGCGGACCAGGTCGTCGATCGCGTCGGTGAGCCGGTCGACCTGAGCCATCGCCTCCTCGGCCTCGTGCACCACCTCCGGGTCGGCGTGCGCGGACAACTCGTCCAGGCGCAACCGCACGGCGGTCAGCCTGCTGCGCAGCTGATGCGAGACGTCCGCCACCAGGGCGTGTTCGCGCTGGAGTCGTCCGGCGATCTCCACCGTCGCCGAGTCGAGCACGTCGGAGACGCGATCCAGTTCCGCGATGCCGTGCCTGCGCGGATCGGGCCGGAAATCGCCCATGGCCAGCCGCGCCGCGCGCGCCGCGACGTCCCGCAGCGGGTCGGCCACCCGCCGGGCGGTGACCACCGCGACCGAGACCGCGGCGCCGAGCGAGGCGAGCACCGCCAAGGCGACCACCGCGACCGCCTGGCGCTGCATGGCGTGCATCGGCGCGGAGGGGACCTCGAGGCGCAGCGATGCGGACTTGCCCATCGACAGCGACTCGACCAACGGATCGGCCACCTGGGCCGAACCGACGTCGCGGCGGGCTGCGTTGTCCTGCCGGGACGGGTAGACGATCGTGAGCTTGCCGTTCTCGGGCACCAGTGGCGCCACCGACCGGATGTCCAGTTCGCCGGGCACCGCGCCGTCGCGTTCCTGCGCGATGATCTCCGCGGCGATCCGGTCCAGCCGGTTCTGCAGGTCGTTGCGCGTGATGTCCTCCACCCACAACCACGCCGTGTAGATCAGCGGCACGCCGAGCACCACCGTGGTGAGGGTCAGCACGGTGAGCATGGAACGCAAGATCCGGCGGCGCACGTCAGTCGGTGTTCAGCCGGAATCCGACACCGCGGACGGTGACGATGCGCCGCTCGGCCATGGGGCCCTCGTCCCCGATCTTGCGGCGCAGCCAGGACATGTGCATGTCCAACGTCTTGGAACCGCGCAACTCAGCGTCGCCCCACACCTCGCGCAGGATGGTCTCGCGCGCCACCACCTGACCGGCCCGGTCGATCAGCACCTTGAGCAGCTCGTATTCCTTGTTGGCCAAACCGATTTCGACGCCGTTGACCAGTACGCGCCGGGCGGCCGGCTCCAGTCGGATGCCGCCCACCTCGACCGTGTCGTCGCCGATTCCGCTGCGCCGCAACAGCGCTCGCACCCGGGCGAGCAACTCGGCGAGCCGGAAGGGCTTGCCGACGTAGTCGTCGGCGCCGGCGTCCAGCCCCACCACGAAGTCCACCTCGTCGGTGCGCGCGGTGAGCATCAGCACGGCCAGATCCGCGCCGCGGGCGCGCACCTGACGGCAGACCTCCAGCCCGTCCATGCCGGGTAGGCCGAGATCGAGAATGAGCAGGTCGTGCCCGCCTTCCAGAGCCCGCTGCAGCACGGCGGGGCCGAAACTCTCGACAGTCACCGAGTAGCCCTCGCGGCCGAGCGCGCGCGACAACGGAGCCGCGATGGCATCGTCGTCCTCGGCCAGCAGTACAGCGGTCATACGCCCAGGTTACGGGCTCACCGGTAGCTGCGGCGGTCGTCCCAGCGCTCGTCGCGCCCGTCCCGATGGCGCTCGACCTCGAACACCTGGTGGTACAGCAGCGAATGCACCTGCTGGACCGCGGGGATGTCGTCGTATTCCAGCGGCTCCGAGGAGGACGACTCGATGATCAACGTCCCGGTGCCGAGCAACCGATCGAAAAGCCCGTGCCGGAACTGCACGCTGGAGATCCGGCTCATCGGGATGTCGATACCGCTGTGGGTGATGACGCCCTGGCGCACCAGCACCCGCCGGTCGGTGACGATGAAATGCGTCGACTTCCAGCTGATAACCGGTACGGCGCAACGCCATAGCAGAATCGCCACATACACCACGAGCACCGTGATGAGCAGCGCCGAGGCGGTGGTGCCCGTGGCCTTCTGCGAAATGAGTCCCCCTGTGAAACCCGCGAGAGCGGTGGCGACGATCAACGTCACGATCGGCCAGAAGAGCATCTTCCAATGCGGGTGGCGATGCAGCAGCAACCGTTCGTCGGGCGCCAGCACATCCTCGGGATAACCCATGTCAGGAACACTACCGCGTCAAGATGCCCGAACGGCTGACACCGCAGCGCGTCATGCTGCACAATCGGCACCCTGCGTGTGACTATTCCGCGCAGTGGCTCTCTGTATCGCGCAACGCCCGGCTCACCATCATCGCCGATTCCGACCCGTGGAGGAACGCGTGACCAAAGACCTGACCCCGCTGCAGATCCTGGCCGAACTCGAACCCGTCGCCGAAGAGAACGTGAATCGGCACCTGTCCATGGCGAAAGACTGGAACCCGCACGATTACGTGCCGTGGAGCCAGGGCCGCAACTTCGCCGCCCTGGGCGGCGTGGATTGGCAACCGGAGCAATCGCACCTCAGTGAGGTCGCCCGGGTCGCGATGATCACCAACCTGCTCACCGAGGACAACCTGCCCTCCTACCACCGGGAGATCGCGCAGAACTTCTCCGAGGACGGACCGTGGGGCACCTGGGTCGACCGCTGGACCGCCGAGGAGAACCGCCACGGCATCGCCATGCGGGACTACCTGGTCGTCACCCGCGCCGTCGATCCGGTCGCCTTGGAGGAGGCCCGGATGATCCACATGAGCAACGGGGTCAGATCGCCGGACGGGTGGGGCGGGTTCCTGACGAGCGTCGCCTACGTCACCTTCCAGGAACTGGCCACCCGTGTGTCGCATCGCAATACCGGCAAGGCATGCAACGACGCCGTCGCCGATCGCCTGCTCCAGCGCATCGCCGCCGACGAGAACCTGCACATGATCTTCTATCGCTCCCTGTGCGGCGCGGCGCTGGACCTGGTGCCCGACCAGGCGCTGCCCGCGATCACCAGGGTCATCACGAACTTCCTGATGCCAGGCGCCGGGATGCCCAATTTCCGCCGCTACGGCGTGCTGATGGCCAAGCACGGCATCTACGACCTGCGCCAGCACCTGGAAGAGGTCGTCGAGCCGGTGCTCAAACAGTGGAACGTCTTCGACCGCTCGGACTTCGGGCCGCGCGGCGAGCAGGCGCGCGACGAACTGGGCACGTTCGTGGACCAGCTGGGCAAGGACGTGATCAAGTTCGAGGAGCAGCGCGATCGCGCACTCGCCCGGGACGCCGCGCGGGGCGTCGCCCAGCACGTCTGAGGCCGCCGGGAGAGGCTTCAGTACTGGGCGCGCAGATGCGTCACGTCGCCCGCGGATACCGCCTCGCCACCGATGAGCAGGCGGCCGTAGTCGTCGACGCCCTCGGCGATGCCGGTGAGCTGTCGGCCGCCGGGTAGTTCGGCGCGGACCTCCGTGCCGATGGTGGCGCACCGCTCGCGGTAGGCGGCGGCCAGTTCGTCGGTCGCCCAATCCGCGTCGCGCCACGCGGTGAAGCGACGGGCGAACTCGGTCAGCAGCGACCGCACGAGCACCGTGCGGTCGGTCTGCCGCGCACCCGCGATGGTCAGCGACGTGGCGTGCGGCACCGGCAGTTCCTCTTCGGTCAGGCTCACGTTGAGCCCGAGCCCGACCACGACGGCGGGCGCGCCGCCCGCGCTCGGCGCGACCTCGGCGAGGATGCCCGCGACCTTGCGGCCGTCGATCAGCACGTCGTTGGGCCACTTGAGCTCCGCGGCGACGCCCGCCGTGGTCCGCAGCGCGTCGACCACGGCGACGCCGGTGAGCAGCGCCAGCCAGGCGAGCGAGGCGGGGCCGATCCCGGGCAGACGCACCAGCACCGACATCGCCAGTTGCGCTCGGGGCGGGCTGACCCAGGTCCTCGCGTGCCTGCCACGCCCCTGCACTTGGGTTTCCGCCAGCAGAACGACGTGGTCGGCGTCCGGATCGGCCGCCCGCGCGATCAGATCCGCGTTCGTGGACCCGGTCGACTCGACCACGTCGATCCGCGAGAAGAACGACAGTTCCGGCGAGTCGACGGCACTGCGCCGCAACTGCTCTGCATCCAACGGTGGCCTCTGCACACCGGCAGGCTACTCGCCGCGCGGGCGCTATCCGGCCAGGTCGTACCCGGAGACGAGCGGGTCGCGTGCTGCCATGCCCGCGCGGTCGTTCTCCGGCTCGCCCTCGGCGGTCTCGGTCCAGCACTCGGGCTCGCCGTACTTCGGAGCCGTCTCCGTGGTCGGTGTCCACGCCGCGGCGGCAGCGTATTCGGCGAAAGTCCTACCCCATTCCCACATGACGCGCTCCTCCCCTGAGCCGGAAATCTTTCGCCCTCAGGCTATCCGGACCCGACCGGTGGGCGATACTCATTTTCCGCCTCCCCAACGTCGCTACCGACCAGGAAGTTTGCCCCCGAAAATTGATCTAGCTGCGGTTTTCTACTCGCCGGTAGCCCCCGTCTGGGTTAGAGAGACGCACTGGTACTGGTTACACTGCGATGCCATGACGAGTGTCCAGCAGCAGCCCGCATCAGGTTCCGCGGGTTCCCCCGATATCCACACCACCGCCGGGAAGCTGGCTGACCTGCGGAATCGGCTGGAAGAGGCGAAGCACCCGATGGGTGAGGCCGCAGTCGACAAGGTGCACGCGAAGGGCAAGATGACCGCCCGCGAGCGCATCCTGGCCCTGCTGGACGAAGGCTCGTTCGTCGAACTCGACGCCCTGGCCCGTCACCGCAGTGTGAACTTCGGCCTGGAGCACAACCGCCCGCTCGGCGACGGCGTGGTGACCGGTTACGGCACCATCGACGGCCGCGATGTCTGCATCTTCAGCCAGGACGTCACGGTGTTCGGCGGCAGCCTCGGCGAGGTCTACGGCGAGAAGATCGTCAAGGTGATGGACCTGGCCCTGAAGACCGGCCGCCCCCTGATCGGCATCAACGAGGGCGCGGGCGCGCGCATCCAGGAGGGCGTGGTCTCGCTCGGTCTCTACGGCGAGATCTTCCACCGCAACATCCAGGCCTCCGGCGTGATCCCGCAGATCTCGCTGATCATGGGCCCGGCCGCGGGTGGCCACGTGTACTCCCCCGCGCTGACCGACTTCGTCGTGATGGTCGACGGCACCAGCCAGATGTTCGTCACCGGCCCCGACGTCATCAAGACCGTCACCGGCGAAGACGTCACCATGGAGGACCTGGGCGGCGCGCACACGCACATGACCAAGTCCGGTGTGGCGCACTACGTCGCCTCCGGCGAGCAGGACGCCCTGGACTACGTCAAGGACCTGCTGTCCTACCTGCCGAGCAACAACCGGGCCGAGGCGCCGCGCTTCCCGGCCACCGACCCGATCGACGGCGCGATCGAGGACTCGCTCACCGACGAGGACCTCGAGCTGGACACGATCATCCCGGACTCGCCGAACCAGCCCTACGACATGCACGACGTGATCCGTCGCCTGCTCGATGACGACGAGTTCCTGGAGGTGCAGGCCGAGCGCGCGATGAACATCATCGTCGGCTTCGGCCGGATCGACGGCCGCAGCGTCGGCATCGTGTCCAACCAGCCCACCCAGTTCGCGGGCTGCCTGGACATCGACGCCTCGGAGAAGGCCGCGCGCTTCGTGCGCACCTGCGACGCGTTCAACATCCCGATCATCACCCTGGTCGACGTGCCCGGCTTCCTGCCCGGCACCGGGCAGGAGTACAACGGCATCATCCGGCGCGGCGCGAAGCTGCTCTACGCCTACGGTGAGGCCACTGTGGGCAAAATCACGATCATCACGCGCAAGGCCTACGGCGGCGCCTACGACGTCATGGGTTCCAAGCACATGGGCGCCGATGTGAACCTCGCCTGGCCGACCGCCCAGATCGCCGTCATGGGCGCTTCGGGCGCCGTCGGCTTCGTCTACCGCAAGCAGCTCCAGCAGGCCGCCAAAGACGGCGGCGACGTCGATGCGCTGCGGCTCGAGCTCCAGAACGAGTACGAGGACACGCTCGTGAACCCGTACGTCGCCGCCGAACGAGGCTACGTGGACGCGGTCATCCCGCCGTCGCACACCCGCGGCCAGATCGTCTCCGCGCTGCGACTGCTCGAACGCAAGATGGTGACCCTGCCGCCGAAGAAACACGGCAACATCCCGCTGTGATCGAGCGATACCCTCAATAGGCCACGCACAAAGGGTGGGGCATCGGCCTCGGTAACACTTACGCTGGCGTGTACCGGCTTGTTGCAGAGAAGCAAAGAGTGCGTCCGAGGACGATTGCTTCATCCATAACTTGTCGGAAAACGGGAACAGCCTGATCAGTTCCGCTGATAAGGGCGAAGAGAGGACCTGGCACTGTGACGACCGTGGCAGAAGAAGATGTGTTGAGCGCCGTCGAACTGGATCTCACAGTCGACCCGATCGCCGACGAGGCCGGTGCGTCCACCGGTTCGACCGCGACAGCGCAATCCGCCGAGGCCACCCCGGAGCCGTTCTTCCGTGTCGTGAAGGGCTCGCCGACCGACGAGGAACTCGCCGCGCTGGTGTGCGTCCTGTCCGCCGCCGCGACCGGCGCCGCGTCGGGCGGGCCCGCAGGCCCGCCCGACCTGTGGGGCCACCCGACGCTGATGCATCGCGGCGCTTCCCCGTTCTCCCCGTACTCCTTCCCACAGCTGTCCCACCTGCGCGGGTGACGCGGCTGATCCTGGCCTCCGCGTCCCCGGCCCGCCGGGAGGTGCTCCGCTCGGCGGGCATCGACCCGATCGTCCGGGTCTCCGCCGTGGACGAGGACGCGGTGGCCGCCGCCCTCCCCGAGGGCACCCCGCCGCAGGGTGTCGTGGTGGAGTTGGCGCGCGCCAAAGCGGCGGCCGTCGCCACCGCGGTTCCGGAGTTCGCCGCCGACTGCGTTGTGGTGGCCTGTGATTCCATGCTGCTCGTGGACGGCGAGTTGCAGGGCAAGCCGCACACCCCCGAGGTCGCCCGCGCGCGCTGGGGCGACATGGCCGGACGCAGCGCCGATCTCGTCACCGGGCACTGCGTGTTACGGATGCGGGACGGCGGGATCATCGCCGAAGCGGTCGACTGCAGCAGCACCACCGTGCATTTCGCCAAACCCGAGCCGGACGAGCTGGACGCCTACATCGCGACCGGCGAGCCGCTCCAGGTGGCCGGCGCGTTCACCCTCGACGGGCTCGGCGGCTGGTTCGTCGACCGCATCGATGGCGACCCGTCCAGCGTCATCGGCATCGGGCTACCACTGCTGCGCCGACTGCTTGGCGATGTTGGGATCGGCGTTACGCAACTGTGGGGCCACACGGCCTGACGGCGTGGTGAACGCCTCGGCGTCACCGCCGGGCACCTTCGCGGGCTCCTGGGCCTCGGCGCGCTGCGCGGCGATGAGTTCCAGACGGACCACGCACAGCTCCGGCTCCACGAACGGATGCATCCGCACGTCGATGGTCCCCTGCGCGCCGCCCCGGCGAAGGACGTCTTCGAGCAGCCCAAGGTGCACGCCGCAGACCACTTCGGAATGCGTTCGCGCGAGTTCGCGCAGCGGACACGCCGTCAGCCGGATCAGCACCTTCCCCTCGTTCTCCGGGGAAGAGTCGCGCTCGGGCGCGAAACCCAGTTCCGACATCAACGTCATCGTGAGATCCTTGGCGTCCTCCAGCGACTCGACCCGATGGTCACCGACGTCGAGTCTGCTGCCCCAGGCGCGGCCCGCCGCGTTCGCCGCCTCCGCCCTGCGCCGGGGATCCGGGCCGAGCTGGTCGGCGAGCACCTGGGCGAGATCCTGGTAGCCCACCGATCGCTGCACCGCGCTGTATCCGATGCGCGGTCGCCCGCGGCCACGCGGCGGCTGCTGGAACTGCCGGACGAGGGATTCCCTGGTGAGCACATCCAGATGGAAACGGACCGTGGTGACGTGCTGTCCGGTGATTCTGGCCAGTTCCTGGGCGTCGAGAGGCTCGCTGGCGCCACGTAGGATCGCGAGCAGTCGCCGCCGCGGCCAAGAATCGGACATAGCTCACCCCTCCTCCCGGGAGACTTTATCGGATGTAGGTGCCCTTTATTCGGCCCTCATCCGATTTGTGATCTGAAACGAGAGCCACTGTCGCCTCACACCTACCATCGCTGTGAGGCCTCGAACCGCTGCCACCACCGTCCACCCATGCGTGAAGGACCCAAACACCGTGCCCGTCGCTCCGGACCCTCATCCCTCGCTCGGTTCCTACGCACACCCACACCGACTAGTAACCACGGAGTGGCTGTCGGCAAACATAGGCGCGCGGGGACTCAAGATCATCGAGGCCAACGAGGACACGCTGCTCTACGACATCGGGCACGTTCCGGGCGCCACCAAACTGGATTGGCGAAGCGATCTGAACGATCCGGTCACGCGCGACTATATCGACGGAACGCGATTCACCGAACTGATGCGCGCGAAAGGTATAGATCGTGACGACACGGTTGTGATCTACGGGGATCGCGGGAACACGCAGGCGGCGCACGCGGCATGGGTGTTCACCCTGTTCGGGCACGAGGACGTGCGCCTGCTCGACGGCGGCCGCGCGGCGTGGATCTCCGAAGGACGCGACACGACCTTCGAACCCGACTACGCGGTGCGCAGCGGCTATCCGGCTGTGCGCCGGGACGACAGCACCTTCCGCGCCTTCCGCGAGGACGTGCTCGCCCACCTCGGCAAACCGGCGCTCGACGTGCGCTCGGCCGAGGAGTACTCCGGCGCGGATGTGCTCCAACCGGCCAACCCCGAGGACGCGGCATTGCGCGGCGGCCATATTCCCAGTGCGTCGAACATCCCGTGGTCCGAGGCGCTCACCGCCGATGGGCGTTTCCGCTCCCGCACCGAACTCGACGACGTCTACCGCGCGTTGGCCGGCGCGGACGAGGTGATCGTCTACAGTCGAGTCGGCGCGCGATCCGCTCACAGCTGGTTCGTCCTGACCTACTTGCTCGGGCGCCACGGCGTACGCAACTACGACGGGTCGTGGACCGAGTGGGGCAACTCGGTGCGCATGCCGATCGCCACGGGGGAAGAACCCGGCGAGGTGCCCGCGCGCGGCGGGTCGCGACGCACGCGGAGCAGGTAGGCGGGGCGCGGTCCCAAACACAGGACGCGTACGTTGTGATCCGCGACCTACTGTTCAGTAGGCCTAGCCGAGTTCGGCGACTGTTGGCAGACTGCCTACACTCGCCCGAGACGTAAGTTTGTCGATTATGGGAGCGGAGCCCGCACAGCGACCCCACCCCCGGCGAAGCGACCAGAAGAATGCACACAGGAGGCTCAGTGCCCAGCCATGCCAGCGCGCGGATTACAAAGGTACTCGTAGCTAACCGAGGCGAGATCGCCGTGCGCGTGATCCGGGCGGCCAAGGATGCCGGTATCGGCAGCGTCGCCGTCTACGCCGAGCCGGACGCCGATGCCCCGTTCGTCAAGCTCGCCGACGAGGCGTTCGCCCTGGGCGGGCAGACCTCGGCCGAGTCGTATCTCGTCTTCGACAAGCTCCTCGACGCCGCCGCCAAGTCCGGCGCCGACGCCATCCACCCTGGTTACGGCTTCCTTTCCGAGAACGCCGACTTCGCCCAGGCCGTCATCGACGCCGGGCTGATCTGGATCGGCCCCTCCCCCCAGTCCATCCGCGACCTGGGCGACAAGGTCACCGCGCGGCACATTGCCGAGCGCGCGAAGGCGCCGATGGCCGCGGGCACGAAGGACCCGGTCAAGGACGCGAGCGAGGTCGTCGAATTCGCGAAGAAGTACGGCGTGCCGGTCGCTATCAAGGCGGCGTTCGGCGGCGGTGGCCGCGGCATGAAGGTCGCGCACACCATCGAGGAGATCCCGGAGCTGTACGACTCGGCCGTGCGTGAGGCGACCGCCGCCTTCGGTCGCGGCGAGTGCTTCGTCGAGCAGTACCTGGACAAGGCCCGCCACGTAGAGGCTCAGGTCATCGCCGACAAGCACGGCAACGTCATCGTCGCGGGCACCCGCGACTGCTCGCTGCAGCGGCGCTTCCAGAAGCTCGTCGAGGAGGCCCCCGCGCCGTTCCTGTCCGACGAGGTGCGCGCGAAGATCCACGCCTCGGCCAAGGCCATCTGCAAGGAAGCCGGTTACTACGGCGCGGGCACCGTCGAGTACCTGGTGCAGGGTGAGACGGTCTCCTTCCTCGAGGTGAACACCCGTCTGCAGGTCGAGCACCCGGTCACCGAGGAAACCGCGGGCCTCGATCTGGTGCGCCAGCAGTTCCGCATCGCCAACGGCGAGAAGCTGGAGATCACCGAGGACCCGACGCCGCGCGGCCACTCCTTCGAGTTCCGCATCAACGGCGAGGACGCGGGCCGCAACTTCCTGCCCGCCCCCGGCCCGGTCACCGTGTACAAGGAGCCCACCGGCCCCGGTGTCCGCGTCGACTCCGGCGTGGTGCAGGGCAGCGTGATCGGCGGGCAGTTCGACTCGATGCTGGCCAAGCTGATCGTCACCGGCGAGAACCGTACGCAGGCGCTGGAGCGGGCGCGGCGCGCGCTGGCCGAGTTCGAGGTCGACGGTCTGGCCACGGTCATCCCGTTCCACCGGGCCATCGTCGAGGACCCGGCGTTCATCGGCGACGGTGAGAAGTTCGAGGTCTACACCAAGTGGATCGAAACCGAGTGGGTCAACACCATCGAGCCCTTCACCGGTGCGGGCGCCCCGGCCGACGAGGACGAGGAAGCGCCGCGGCAGAAGGTCGTCGTCGAGGTCGGCGGACGCCGGGTCGAGGTGTCGCTGCCGGGTAACTTCACCGTGGGCGCCGCAGCGGGCGGGGCAGTGGGCAACGGCGCGGGCGTGATCCGCAAGAAGCCCAAGCCGCGCAAGCGTGGCGGCGCGGGCGGCGGCGCGGCCTCCGGTGACGCGGTCACCGCCCCGATGCAGGGCACCGTCGTCAAGGTCGCCGTGGAAGAGGGCCAGTCGGTCGAGGCGGGCGATCTGATCGTGGTGCTCGAGGCCATGAAGATGGAGAACCCGGTCAACGCGCACAAGGCGGGAGTGGTCACCGGCCTGTCCGTCGAGGCGGGCGCGGCCATCACCCAAGGCACCGTTCTGGCGGAGATCAAGTAGTACCCGGCGCAGACCGGGTAACGGGCGGGCGCGGACCTGGAGGTTCGCGCCCGCTCCTTTGTTCACGCGGCGGTCCCTCCGTCGTCACGCCGCTGGACCGATACGCATACCGTGGTGTCGTATCGTGATCCGGTGACCAGCTCGACAAGTCTCTCTCCTGTCGCGGAAGTGATCCGCGCGCGTCGTGCCACGGGCGGCCGTGCCGACGGTCACCGCCTGGCGCTGGTGGTGGAGGGGGGCGGCAGCCGGGGCGTGTACTCCAGCGGCATGGTGTCCGCGCTGGAGGAACTCGGACTCGCCGGGATATTCGATGCCGTGTACGGCACGTCGGCGGGCGCGATCAACGGCGCATGGCTGTTGTGCGGGCGCGCGATCCCCGGCATGCGCTCGTGGACCGATCCTGCCATCATGCGCCGTGCCATCGACCCGGCTCGGCTGCTGCGCGGCCGCCCCGCGTTCGATCTGCGGTATCTCGTGCATCAGGTGTACGACGGCATCGAACCGATGGACTTCGAGGCGATCCTGGCCAACTCCACGACGTTTCACCCGATCGCCACCGATATCCGGACCGGGCAGGCGGTCGACCTGCATCCGCACATCACCGACAAGCGGACGCTCATGCGCGCGCTGCGCGCGTCGGCGGGCCTGCCCCTCCTGGCCGGACCTCCGGTCGTCCTGGGCGGTTCGGCCTTCTTCGACGGAGGTCTTTCCGAGACCGTGCCGATCCGCACCGCGGTCAGAGCGGGCGCCACCCTCGCCCTGGTCCTGCGTACCCGGCGCGTGGACGAACGGCGCCCGCCCGCGTCGCGCCTGCACCAGATCGTCGGCGGCGGTTATATGCGCGCGGTGGCCCCCGGCGCGTACCGTGCCTGGCTCGAACGCCCCCGCCAACAGGAGATCGAGGATCGGGCGCTCGCCGAACTCGGCGACTCGGTACTGCAAATCCACCCGCCCCTCGGCTCTCCCGACATCGACAGCGCCGCTCGCGACACCACGCTACTGGCCGCGGGCCTGCGAATCGGCCGCCAAGCCGTCCTCACCGCGCTGTCCGCCGTCCTCCCAGCCGCCTGACCGGGGCTCGCCGCTTCCCATCCACAGGCGGGCACGCCGAGAGCATCGCGGACCCGCGTACAGGTCGCCGAGATCGACACCGCGCTCGCCGCGCCGTGCAGCGGAGTCACCCCGGTAGCGAGGTGTTCGGGCGGAGAGCATCCGTTTCCGGATCGGCACTGGCATCGCTGCGCGAAGACGTTCAGTCGAGGGCGACTCGGACGCCGTTGGACAGAACGAAGTCGTGCAGTTCCAAATGGTCGGGAGTGACCGTCGGCGGGAGGTCGAAGACGAGTTGAGTGGTGGCGGATTGCCCGGGGCGCAGCTCGAAGGAGTAGCCGAGGCGCTGTTGGGTGTTCTGCCACATGGTGGCGGTGGCGTTGTGGTCGAACGGAGTGTTCTGCGTGTCCAGCAGGCGCTGGCCCAGCGGCAGGAACCACTTCGATTCGTCGGAGATATTGCGGACGGCCAGCGTGACGATCAGGAACGAACCGGCGGCCGTCTGCAATCCGATGCGTGACACGCCCGCGTCGACCTTCGTCACGACGAATTCGAATTTGCCGTCGCGAACGGGAGTGCCGACCGGCGCCACGGCAGCCGGATCGGTCATGGGGTCGTCCCGGGACGGTCCGGGTTGTTCCACCGCCACCGCCGCGGGCGGCAGAGTCGGCGCGGGCGCGCCGGAGTCGCCGGTTCTGGTTCCCGCGGCGATCAACGCGACGCAACCGGCCGCGAACGCGAACGGCGCGAGGAACATCACGATCAGCGCGCCGATCAGCTTCGACAGCAAGCTCCGCCGACGCCGGGGGATCGTGGCGCCCGGCCGCTGGGGAACCGTCCGCCGACCCGGACGCGGGACCACCGGGAAGACCTTGCGCGCCTGCGCGCGGTACGGCGGCGCGATCGGGCCGGGCTTCGGGGACAACACGCGCGCTTGCAGGGCGAGCAATCTGCCCTGCCAACCCGGTTGTCCGCCTCCAACGGCGTACGGCGCGTTTCGATACCCGCCTGCTGAATATGGCTGTCCCGCAGCGGGGTGACCAGGGACGGCCGACGGACCGGCATATCCCCGCACCGGCGGACCCGATTGCGAAACGTCCTTGCCCGGGGCGGGAATCGGCCCAGGGGTGATCGTGGACCAGTCGAGCCTGGTCGCCACGAGCGTCGGCGTCGGGCCTGGCTGGGGCATGACTTTGGTCGGGGTAGGCATGCGCCGTGGCGGTGCACTCGGCGCTTCCGAGAAACGCTCTGCCGCAGCTCCAGCTGACGGACGCGGCGAAACATCTTCTCGCCCAAGGGGACCGCCGTCGCCACCCGCCCCGGGGGCCGACGGCGGCACGGCTCGCGAGTCGGGAACGCCGATCGCCGATCGCGCGGCTGCGGCGAATTCCCCGGCGGTCGCGAATCTTTCGTCCGGCTCCTTGGCCAGACCGCGGGCGATGACGGCATCCAGAGCGGCGGGGACAGCGGCGCACACCGAACCGGCTCGCGGGGGCGTCGCCATCAGATGGGCGTGCATCTGCTGTGCGGGGTCGGTGTCGCCGTAGGGCCGGGAGCCGGTCAGGCACTCGTAGAGCACGCAGGCGAGCGAGTAGACGTCGGCGCGTCCGTCCACCTTCCCGGTGAACCGCTCCGGAGCCATGTACGCCAGGGTGCCGATCGCCATGCCCGTGGTGGTCACGGCGGTCTGGCCGAGCCCGTGCGCGATGCCGAAGTCGATCAAGTAGGTGAAGCCGCTGGGGTGCACGACGATGTTCGACGGTTTGACGTCGCGGTGCACCAGCCCGCGCCGGTGCGCCACATCGAGCGCCGCGGCGACGTGGCCGATGACGCCGACCGCGACGGCCGGTGGCAGCGCTCCCTCGGCCAGCAGTTTGCCCGCCAGATCCGTGCCCTCGACGAACTGCATGTCGATGTAGAGCCGGCCGTCGATCTCGCCGAACCGGTGGATCCGGGGTACGTGCGGATCGCGCAGTTGCGCCACCGCTTCGGCTTCACGCTCGAATCGCTTGCGATATCCCGCGGCGGCGGCGAGTTCGGCAGGCAACAGCTTCAACGCCACCCGCCGCGCGGCCACCGTGTCGTAGGCGAGCCACACTTGCCCCATACCGCCCTTGCCGAGCAGTCGCTCCAGCCGGTAGCCCCCGAATCGCACCTCCCCCATCGCGAACCTCCAGTCACCGTTGACATCTGGCCGATCCGGCCTCCCCGCGGCGCGGAACGAAAATCAGCAGGTCACCGCGCGAATGCCGTAAAAGTGGCCCTCTTCGGAGCGTAACCCCGCCCCGCGTCACACACCACTGTGGGCTCGACGACAGTCCGGCAACGGCCCGCCTACTTGCCCGGTTTGGGCTTGTCCCTGCCATGTCCCTGGTTCGCGTGATCCGGCTTGCCACGGTCATGCTTGTCGCCGGAATCCTGCTGCCCGGACCCGGTCGAGTCGTCGGCGTTCCGCACGGCGACACCGCCGGACGCGGACGACGTGGGAAGCCAGCTCGTGCGGCCCGCCGACGGAGTACAGGTGAGCACCAGGCCGTCCACAACGACGCTGTGCACGTCGACCGCCGGATCGCACGGCTGGCCCGCGCCGGGCAGGACCACGATGGGCGCCGAGATCGGCGCAGGCGCGGCCGGGGCTTGCGTCGGCGGGTTCGACGGTGCCCCGTGGTCCTGGTTCGACGACGGCAGCGGCATTGTCGCCGGTCCCGCGTCGGCCGCGTCCGGCCGTCCCAGCCACAACGACCCGGCGACCGCCGCGGCGAGCGCCCCGAACGACGCCAGCGCCAGGCGTGGTCCGAGGGACGCACGCGCGCCGGACGAGACACCGGTCGTGGGCGAGACACCGGTCGTGGGCGAGACACCGGTCCGGGGCGAGACACCGGCCCGGGGCGAGACACCGGAGGCGGCCACCGCACGGAGCGGCGGCAGCACGACGGTCGGCACCGCGGAGGCGAGCTCGACCGTGTTCGCGTCCCGGCCGGTCAGCGCCACGTGCGCGGCCGAAGCCAGCTCCCCCGCACTGGACCAGCGCTGGTCCGGGTCCTTCGCCATGCCGCGCGCGATCACCGCGTCCAGCGCGGGCGGGAGGGCCGGATTCAGCGCCGATGCCGACGGCGGGGCTTGCATGAGGTGGGCGCGCAACAGGCGTGGCGGCTCGCCGTCGTCGAACGGCCGGTGTCCGGTCAGGCACTCGAACAGCACACAGGCCAGCGAGTACTGATCCGAACGTGGGCCCGCGGCCCGGTCGAACCGCTCCGGCGCCATGTAGGCCAGCGTGCCCACCACGTTGCCGGTGGCGGTGAGCGCGGGCTGGTCGCTGCGGTGCGCGGTGCCGAAGTCGATCAGATAGACCGTGCCGCCGGGCGTCACCATGATGTTCGACGGCTTCACGTCGCGGTGCACCAGGCCGGCACGGTGCGCGATGTCGAGCGCGGCGGCCGTCTGCGCGACGATCTCGATCGCCCGCTCTGGGTCCAGCCGCCCCGAACGCCGCAGCAGCGCGGCCACGTCGCAGCCCTCGATGAACTCCATATCGATGTACAGGCGGCCGTCGAGCTCGCCGAACGAATGGATCGGCACCAGGTGCGGCCCGCGCACCTGGGTGGCCAGCCGAGCCTCCCTGGTGAACCGCTGCCGGAATTTCGGGTCCGCCGCGTACGCGGTGGGCAGCAGCTTCAACGCGACCACACGGTCGGTCGTGGTGTCGTGCGCGAGCCAGACCTCGCCCATGCCGCCGGTGCCCAGCAACCGATCGAGGCGGTAATGGCCGAAGCATAGCTCGCCCATATCGATAGAACCTCCCGCTAGCCTCTTCCTCATGATCGAGCTACCCCAAATTCGGTTCGTTACCGCGAAACGCGCAAAAGCGACGTGGCGGCCATCCGATCATGTCGCAGTGAGGCCGTTCGGCGTCGCGGAATTCGGCGGAGTGCCCGCCGGTGACACGCGCGGCAGAACGGCCGAACGCTGATGGAGCCGATCGAAATCAATGCGGGCGCCTGGTATCTGCGCGCCCTTCGCGCCGACGACCGCATCGACGACCGCCCCGCGCTGGCCGCGGGCGGCATCACCGAACCGGACTACGTGGCCCGGCGCGGTGCGGGCTGGGCGGAGGAAACGCACTTCTCCTGGGCGGTCTGCGAACCGACCACAGCCGAGCTGGTCGCCGAAATCGGGGTGACGCCCGAGGCCGACGGCACCGCGAAGGTGAGCGGGTGGGCGCGCCCCGGCTACGAGGCCGCTCTGGACGCCGGGCTGACGTCCGTTCAGCGCTTCGTCGAAGGCGGTCTGGGGTTGCGTCCGGTCAGGTCCTGACCGCTGCGCCGGCCGGGCCGGGTCAGCGCATGACGCCGGTGTGGCCCGTGGAATAGCGGCCCGGCTGCGGCCAGATCGTGAGTCCGTGTGGCCCTTTCCCGACCGGGATGCGAGCCAGCAGATTCCAGTTGACGATGTCGATGGCGTACACCTCGTCGTGGTGCCGGCCGGACGCCCAGAAGACGCGACCGTCCGCGGAGATGTTGCCCATGTCGGGACTGCCGCCGCCGGGCACGAACCATGTGCGCACCAGCCCGCTCGCCGCGAAGTCCCACACCGAGACGCTGCCTTCGTGCCGGTTGGTGATGAGCATCTGCGCGGAATCGCGGGTGATGTAGAGGCCGTGGGCGCCCTTGCCGGTCGGCACGAATCCGGTGTTCTCGAAAGTGTGCGCGTCGAACAGGTAGATGCCGTCGGCGGTCATGTCGGCGACGAAGAAAGTGTGGCCGTCCGGGGACAGCTTCACGTCCTGCGGCATGCCCGAGCGACCGCCGGGCAGATCGACCAGCTTGACGACTTTGCGCTCGGCCACGTCGAAAACCAGCATGCGGCCGTTGAATTCGCACGAGACGAGGGCGAAACGGCCGTCGGCCGTGAAGTCCATGTGGTCGATTCCGGCGCAGTCGGGCACCGCCATGGCGTGCGTCTTCTGCCAGGTTCGCGGATCGTAGAAATCCAGCGACTTGTCCGCCTCCGCGACCACGAGCGCGTACCGGCCGTCCGGCGTGTAGTACATGTTGTAGGGATCGCGCACGGGAAACGGTTCGCCCGGCTTGCCCGTCCTCGGGTCGATCGGCAACAGGCTGCCCGCGCCGATCGGCAGATCGTTGGTGACGTAGAGCGTCTGCAGGTCGTACGACGGCACGACGTGTTGTGGTTCCGAGCCGCCCGCCGCATAGGTGTCGATCACTCGAAAGGTCTCGGGATCGATCACCGAGACCGTGTTCGATTTGCTGTTGGGCACGTAGACGAGCGGGCGGTGGCCGGCCACGGTGGGGCTGAGCTCTCGGTTGGCCACGTACACGTCGGTCGCTGAGAGCGGCGGCGGCATGCCGGGCAGCGGATCGGTCATGTGCGGTGGGAGCGCGCCTGTAGTGGGGGCCGCCGCGGCGGCCGCGGCGGCCGGGGTCGCCACGGTGGTCTGGGCGGTCCGGCTCTGCTCGGCGCCCACCGTGCCCGCGTCACCGGCCGCGCAGCCGGCCGGCGCCGGCAGCAGCAGCATGGAGACGACGAGGTGGGGCGCGCAACGCCGGAACATCCGCTGTCGGTTCACCTGCTGCACCTTGTCGGAGCGTGGTGAAGACGAGATGACATGGGTGCGAAGCCTAGGAGCCGAAGCCGGAATTCCGGCGCACCCGCGCCGGGGTGCACCGGAATGTCCGGATCGAACCTCCGTGCGTTATTCGAGGCTGGTCAGCACGCGATCCAATGCGTCGACGGCCTCGTCCAGTTCGGGGCCGGTGACCGTCAGCGGAGGACGGAAACGGATGCCCCGCTCGCCGGTGCCGAGGATCAGCACGTGCTCGCGCTCACGCAGCGCGGTGAGCACCTCGTCGCGCAGCCGGGAGGACGACAGGGTGATCGCGCACATAAGGCCGCGCCCGCGCGGTTCGCTGACATCGGCGTGCCGGGCGGCGAGCGCGCCCAGCCGTTCGAGCAGGTGCGCCCCCAACGGCCGGGAGCGTTCGATCAGCGCGTCCTGCTCCAGCACCTCCAGGGTGCGTCTGCTGCGCACCATGTCGGCCAGGTTGCCGCCCCAGGTCGAGTTGAGCCGGGAGCTGACCGCGAAGACGTTGTCGGGCACCTCGTCCACCCGCCCACCCGCCATGACTCCGCACACTTGGGTCCGCTTACCGAACGCGACGACGTCCGGCGCCAAGCCGAGTTGCTGATAGGCCCAGGGCGTTCCGGTCATACCTACGCCGGTCTGCACCTCGTCCAGCACGAACAGCGCGTCGTTCTCGTGACACAACCGTTGCACGGCCTGCAGGAACTGTGGACGCAGATGCCGGTCGCCGCCCTCGCCCTGGATCGGCTCGGCGATGAAACACGCGATGTCGTGCGGGCTTTCCTCGAATGCCCGCCGCACCTGGGCCAGCGCGCAGGCCTCCGCCTCCTCGACGTCGAACGCGTCGGTGAGATAAGGCGACTTGACGCGCGGCCAGTCGAATTTCGGGAAACGCGCGGTCTTCACCGGATCGGTATTGGTGAGCGACATGGTGTAACCGGTACGGCCGTGGAACGCGCCGGTCAGGTGCAGCACTTTGGCGCCGAGTTCCGCTGCGCGGCCGTGTGCTTCGTTGTGCCTGCTCTTCCAGTCGAACGCGATCTTGAGGGCATTCTCCACCGCGAGTCCGCCGCCATCGATGAAGAACAGATGCGGTAGCCGCGGATCGCCGAGCACCCGTACGAACGTCTCGACGAAGCGGGCCATCTCGACGGTGTACACATCGGAGTTGCTCGGCTTGTTCACCGCCGCGGTGAGCAGCTCGGCCCGGAACTGGGCGTCCTCGGCCAGAGCGGGGTGATTCATGCCCAGCGCGTTGGACGCGAAGAAGCCGAACATGTCCAGGTAGGGGCTGCCGTCGCGTTCGTCGACGAGGCGGCAGCCACGGGAACGGGTGAGGTCGAGGACGAAGTCGAAGCCGTCGGCCAGGATGCTCGCCGACAAGATCTCGTGCACCCGGGCGGCGGGGGTGACCGCCGGGCGGGTGCGTTCCAGTTCGATGGTCACGCCCTGAGGGTACGTAAGAATTTACGGAACCTCTACAACATGGCGGATTAATTACACCAAATCGTCACTTGTCATAGAATGTCTGAAGGATGATGGTGCTCCTGGTGCGCACATTGGCGGTGGCTCTGATCTCTTGGAGCAACTGCTCGAGGTGCCGCGGGGACGCCACGCGCACCAGCAGGATGTAGCTCTCCTCACCGGCCACCGAGTGGCAGGCCTCGATGCCGGGGATGTGCTGCAACACCGCCGGCGCGTCATCGGGTTGCGACGGGTCGAGAGGAGTGATCGCGACGAATGCCGACAGCAGCTGGCCGAGGGCTTCCGGATCGACGTGCGCGGTGTACCCGCGGATCACACCGCGCGCCTCTAATCGGCGGACCCGTGACTGCACCGCGGACACCGACAGACTCGCCTTTTCGGCCAGGTTCGACAGAGTGGCCCGTCCATCGGCCATCAGTTCACGAATCAGCAGGCGATCGATGTCATCGAGTACGGGTCTTGCCGGTGTATCCGCCATCAGCGAAGGCTAACTCAGGCAGCCCGCCTCGTGTCCGGAACCTGACCTCCACCCTCCCGCTATGTGGGACAGACACGCCGCGACGCGGCCGAAAGGTATGGCGGAACAACAGATGACCGATGTACTCGACGACCAGGCCACCCAGCGACTCGCCGCCCGCGCGGAGGCGGTGCTGCGCCAATTGGGCGCGCCGCCACCGGAACCCGGCGATCTGCCCGCACGCACTCCGATCACCGGAGGGCAGCTGACCACCGTGCGATCCAGCTCGCTCGAGGAGGTCGGCGCCGCGATCGGCCGGGCCGCTACCGCCTTCCGCGACTGGCGCGGTGTTCCGGCGCCCGTCCGGGCCGGGGTCGTGCGCAGCCTCGGTCGGCTGCTCACCGCGCACAAGAGCGACCTGGCCGAGCTCGTCACGCTCGAGGCGGGCAAGATCCCCGCCGAGGCCGCGGGTGAGGTGCAGGAGATGATCGACGTCTGCGAATTCGCCGTCGGCCTGTCCCGGCAGCTGTACGGCCACACCATGCCCTCGGAACGTCCTGGCCACCGGTTGATGGAAACCTGGCATCCGCTCGGCGTGGTCGGGGTGATCTCGGCGTTCAACTTCCCCGTCGCGGTCTGGGCATGGAATACGGCGATCGCGCTGGTCTGCGGCGACACCGTGGTGTGGAAGCCGTCGGAGACGACGCCGCTGACGGCGCTGGCCTGTCACGCGCTGCTGCGGCGGGCGGCCCGCGAAGTGGACGCGGACCCCGAGATCCATCAATTGATCCAGGGTGCGAGCGCCGTCGGCTCCCGCCTGGTCGACGACGAGCGGGTAGCGCTGGTGAGCGCGACCGGCTCGGTGCGGATGGGTCGGCTGGTGGCGCCACGGGTGGCCGAGCGGCTCGGGCGCTGCCTGCTGGAACTGGGCGGCAACAACGGCGCGATCGTCACCGCGTCCGCCGACCTCGACCTCGCGGCGCGAGCCATCGTGTTCGCGGCGGCGGGCACGGCCGGGCAGCGCTGCACGACACTGCGCAGGCTGATCGTGCACCGAAGCGTGGCGGGCCCGCTGCTGGACCGACTCGAACGGGCGTACCGGCAACTGTCCGTCGGCGATCCGTTCGACGACGGGGTGCTGGTCGGGCCGCTGATCGACGGCAAGGCATACACCGGAATGCGCGCGGCGCTCGACAAGGCCGTGACCGACGGTGGCGAACTGGTCTGCGGCGGCGAGCGAGTCGACGGGTTCGGTGACGACGCCTACTACGTGCGGCCCGCCATCGTGCGCATGCCCGCCCAGACCGCGGTGGTGCGGGAGGAGACCTTCGCGCCGATCCTCTACGTGCTCACCTATGACGACTTCGATCGCGCGATCACCATGCACAACGAAGTGCCGCAGGGCCTTTCGTCCGCCGTCTTCACCACCGACCAGCGCGAGGCCGAACGCTTCCTCGCCGCCGACGGATCCGACTGCGGGATCGCCAATGTCAACATCGGTACCTCGGGCGCCGAGATCGGCGGCGCTTTCGGCGGCGAGAAGCAGACCGGCGGCGGCCGCGAATCCGGCTCGGACTCCTGGAAGTCGTACATGCGCCGAGCCACCAACACCGTGAACTACTCCACCGAACTCCCCCTCGCCCAAGGCATCGAGTTCGGCTGAGCGACCCCACAACATGCCGTCCTACCAGCACGATTGGGTAGTTCGACGCCACCCTGTGTAGTGTTGGCAAAGCCGACGCGGGGTGGAGCAGCTCGGTAGCTCGCTGGGCTCATAACCCAGAGGTCGCAGGTTCAAATCCTGTCCCCGCTACTGCGGAACGGTCCGGAGCACACGCTCCGGGCCGTTTCTTTTTTTGCCGGATCGAGTCACGACCACGGGCCACGCATAGCGGGTCGTCCGGGCGCTACACCTCATAGAACGCCGTGGCTTCCGGATCCAGCGAGGTCGCCAGCGATGCACGGAGAGCCCCCGGTCCAGCGAGGTGGGCGGCGAGATCCGACGCTGGGCGCATCGCGTAGACCCCTGTCGCTGCTGTCGGGACCCCGACAGTCGACGTGCAAATTCCATCACTGCTGATGTCGCTTACTGCGACGCGCGCAATCCTTCGATACATTTCGACGCTAGTCTGTTCCGTAGCTCACATCCGCATCTCCAGCAGAATAAATCGGCCGCCGATCGCCGTGGCGAATCGGTGGTTAAAAGATGGTTACGGCACCGTCCTCGATTGGTGACGTCCGAGTTGTCGTGTCACGATACTTTCGAGTCACCTGGACAAATCATCCCGAAGTGTTTCCCGCAGGCAACCCCCGGTTCCCATCACCGCACCCGGCTTGTCTCCTTCGGCGTGTTCGTAATGATTCGATCGCCACTGTCGGCCATCTCTGCGTGCAACGACAACAATCTGTGAGGAAAGTTCCGCGTGAGTGATTTCTGGAATGTGAGCTCGTCTTTGGCGTGTCTCAGCGTCGGCATTTCATTGTTCGGTGTCATCGCGTACCTGGCGGGGATACTGGAAGGGGACACCCGGCCGCGCATCGCGTCGTGGGCGGCCTGGTGCACCGCGAACACCGTGTTCGCGGTGGTGGCGTACCTCGAGGGCGGCTATCTCGCCGCGGCTATCAACGCCGCGGCGGCGGCGATGAACGCGGCGGTCATCGCCGTCGGCATCACCCGCGGGTCCGGTCTGCGACCGGAAGACAATATCGATTGGGCCTGTCTGGTCTCCTCGATCGCATGCGTGCTGGTGACGGTCGGCGTACAGGAAAAGGCATTCGGCGCGCTCTTCGCGATATGCGCCAATCTCATCGCCACCATTCCGACGCTCCGGCATGTGTGGTCCAAACCGCACGAGGAAACCTGGCAAACGTTCGCCGCGAACACACTAGCGAACGGCCTCGGCCTGCTCGGCGTGCTCCTGGTGAGCGGGTTCGAATTCGTTTCGATCGCCGGTCCGATGATTTCCACGGCGGGCAATGCCGGTTTGGTCGCTCTTACCGTCAGTCGTGCTCGATTCGCCGCTGCCGCTGTCGTCCCGGTGAAAGTCGGCTGATCTCGCGTGCGATCGGTCACTTCCAATATCGGCGACTGCTTCGCCGACCCGGGCGAACTCACCGAGGGGCAAGCGCGGCGCGCTCTCGAAATCCACGTCATCTGTTCCTCGCGCTGCCTCGTCCTGCGGCGGGCCGAGCGAGTGCTGGGAGTAGCTGACCCGACCGACGCGCCACCAGGCGGTCGTTGACCGCCGACCGGCAGGTTGCGCCCGACGCCCGCCTTTCGGCGGACGCGTCGGGCGCAGCCGCGCAGGTACGCGAGCGCGGCGTCCCCTGCCGCTATCCTTCGATCTCAGCGACCCGATGACCAGCTGATTCGTTCCGGGCAAGAGTTCTGCCGACGGGGCTACGGCCGCGACGCCGAACGCTTGCCACGAAGGCGAAGGAGAGCGATGTGCGGCGCAGGGCGATGCTCGAGGGGTGTGTGGCGGCGGTTGCCGCACCGATGTTCGCCGCCGCATGCGGCCTGCTGAAAGGCGACACGCAACCGGCGGACGAGTTGGCTTTCGACCCGGACGAATTCACGGTGCGTAAGAAGACCGTCGCCACTTTCGAGCGGGACAAGAACGTGACCTACCGGTTCTACGACAGCGTTGTCTACGTGGCGAAACCGGTGAACAAGACGTATCAGAGCTTGAACATCAGCGTTCCCGTCGAGATCGACGGGAACACCGTCGACGCGAGCAAGGCTCCGATTCTCTTGAGCAACTCCATCGGCGGCTATCTGTCGTCGGCGGCCGAGGGCGGCAAGCCGGACGACGGCGGTGATCGGGACAGGAACCGCGAGCTCGCCCTCGCGGCGGGTTATGTCGTCGTCGAGCCCGGTGCGCGCGGGCGCGACCTGATCGCCCCGGACGGCACGTACTACGGCGTGGCGCCAGCCGCCATCGTGGATCTCAAGGCCGCGGTCCGATACCTGCGGCACAACTCCGGCCGGGTTCCGGGAAACACCGACCGGATCGTCGCCACCGGTGTCAGCGCGGGCGGCGCACTGTCGGCGCTGCTGGCTGCCTCCGCCGACAACCGGATGTACGACCGATATCTCGCCGAACTCGGCGCGGCGGACGCGAGCGACGCCGTTTTCGCCGCCGCCTCTTACTGTCCCGTGACCGATCTCGACCACGCGGACATGGCCTACGAGTGGAACTGGGGCGCCAACCCGCTACGCTCCGGCGAACTCGACGCGACGGCCTCGCGCGAACTGAGCACCGCGTTCGTGGACTACCAAGCATCGTTGGAATTGCAAGGGACGGACGGATTCGGGCCGATCACGGCCGACAACTACGGCAACTACCTCGTGCGTACCTACCTCGAACCGGCGGCCACCACGTATTTGATCGCTTTGCAGGACTCCGAGCGTTCGAGCTACCTGGCGGCCAACACGTGGATCACCTGGTCAGGCGACCGGGCGGAGTTCACCTGGCCGAACTTTCTCGCGCACGTGGGCGAGCGGAAGAAGGGCGTGCCCGCGTTCGACGCCTTCGACTTGTCCTCTCCGGAGAACAACCTGTTCGGTGTCGGCACCGTCAAGGCCAGGCACTTCACCCTGTTCAGCCTGCGGCGAGCGACGGGCGACCCGAGCGCGCAACTCGACAGCGACCTGCCCGAGAAGATCAGCATGATGAACCCCATGTTCTTTCTCCGGCAGCGCAATCCCGCCCGAGCGAAGCACTGGTGGATTCGCGTCGGCACCAAGGACACCGATGCGTCGCTGACCATCGTGGGCAATCTCGCCGCGAGCCTGGCGAATCTGGGCGACCAGGTCGACGCCGCGATGTATTGGGACGCGGGGCACGGCAGCAACGAGGACGCCGCGGATTTCGTCGCGTGGATCGGCAAGGTGACCGGCTACACCGGATGACGAGAGGCCGGCCGGGGTGTCGACCTCGGCGGCCGGCCGACCACCGATGTAGCGGCTAGCAGCGCGGCGGCTCGATACCGAGTTCGCGCAGGCGTTCCGCGTAGTCGGCGACGTTGGCGAGTTTGATGTCCTCGTATCCGCGCACCACGTCGGCGAGCGCGGCCGCCCGCACGGCTCGGTCGTAGCCCGACCGGTCCAGCCCCTCGGCGAGGTCAATCACCATCGCGGTGTAGTGAGTGCGCAACTCACGTTCCACGCGTCGCACGTGCGCGTATCCGAACGGGTCGAATCTCGTGCCGCGCAGCCGCTTTCCCTTGGCCAGCAAGCGCAGGGCGAAGTGGCTGCCCGGCCCCATTCCGATCTTGTCCTTCCGTCCCAGCGCGCGCAGGACCGGCGGGTGCAGCCGATAGGTGAGGTTCGCCCCCTCGGGTACCTGCGCGGCGACCTCGGCCAGGAACGACGGATCAGTGAGCCGTCGCGCCACCTCGTACTCGTCCTTGTATGCCGTGAACTTGTACAGCCCGCGCGCGACCTGCTCGCTGAACTCGGTACGGTCGGTCACCTCGCGCTCGGCAGCCCATACTCGTTGCATCGTGGCGACGTAGTCGCGCGCCGTCGCAACGCTCTGGAAGCCGATCAGCTCGACGGCCCGCAGCTCGACCAGCCGCCGCGTCTCGCCCGTCGCGGTCAGCTCGTCGAACAGGTCCGCGGGCACCGGTACCGGAGTGGGTTCGGCCGTGCGACGCGTGGTGGCGGCGGCGAACTCCCCTGGCCGCGCTATCGCGATCCGGCCCCAGCGGAAGGCCGCGAGATTGGCGTCCACGGCCACGCCGTTGATCTCGATGGCCTCCTCGATCGCCGTGCCCGGCAGCCGCAGACCACCGAGTTCGTAGGCTGCGCCGACCAAGAGGAAGTTCGCGGCGGCAGTGTTGCCGAAGAGCACCTCCGCGGCGGCGAGAGCATCGAAGGACCGCACCGAGCGCGAGACCTGTTCCAATCGCCGCAGCAACGCCGCCTCACCTGGGTAGGTGACGGACCGGTCGTAGACCATGTCCCCGGTCGGGGTCTCGCTGGTGGAGGCGACCGAGACGGTCGTCTCCGCGCAGCCGTAGGCCAGGTTCTTGTTGTCGGTGGCGGCCAGCAGGTCGAACGCCACGATGCAGTCGGCCGAGGCCGGGGCCAACCGGTTGGCCGGCTCCAGCGCCCCGACGGCGAAACGCAGATGCGAGACCACCGGCCCGGCCTTCTGGCTCATGCCGATCTGGTCCAGGCTCGCCACCTCGTACCCGGCGCGCATCGCGGCGGTCGCCAGGACCTGGTTCACGGTGACGATGCCGGTGCCGCCGATGCCGGCGAGAAAGACGTTCTGCGTGGTCGTCGGCGGTTCGTGCACCAGGTCCTGCAGCCGAGGCGGCTGCGGCGCGCGACCGGCTCGGCGCGGCTTCCGCGCGGCCGGGTCGGGCAGTTCGACCGTGACGAACGCGGGGCAGTCGCCCTTCAGGCAGCTGTAGTCGGTGTTGCACGAGGTCTGGTCGATCCGCGTCTTGCGCCCGAACTCGGTGTCCACCGGCTGCACCGACAGGCAGTTGCTCTGCACGCCGCAGTCACCGCAGCCTTCGCACACCGCCTCGTTGACGACCACCCGGGTGCGGCGCACCGGCAGCGCGCCCCGCTTGCGCTGCCGCCGCGCGTCGGCCGCGCAGTGCTGGTCGTAGATCAGCACGGTGACGCCGGGGATCTCGCGCAGTGTGCGTTGCGCTTCGTCGAGGCGGTCGCGGTGCCATAGGAGGGCGCCGGGAGCGAGATCGCGCTTGCGGTAGCGCTCGGGCTCGTCGGCGCAGACGATGATCCGCCGGACGCCCTCGACGGCGAGTTTGTGGGTGAGCGTCGGCACCGTGAGCGCGCCCTCGGCGTGCTGCGCGCCGGTCATCGCGACCACATCGTTGTGCAGCAGCTTGAAGGTGATGTTCACGCCGGCGGCGACGCACGCCTGCACGGCGAGCTGGCCGGAATGGAAATACGTTCCGTCACCGATATTCTGGAACAGGTGCGGCACGTCCGTGAACGGCGCTTGACCGATCCACTGCGCGCCTTCGCCGCCCATCTGGGTCAGCCCGGTGACCTTGCTGTCGGCGCGGCCGGACATGGTCACCAACGTGTGACAGCCGATGCCGCCGCCCGCCAGTGAGCCCTCCGGAACGGCGGTGGAACGATTGTGCGGGCAACCGCTGCAGAAGTAGGCCGCGCGCTTGGCGGGCAGCACCGACAGCGACAGCGGTTGCGGAAGTGGACGTTTCAGTTCGATGTGCCCGTCGAGCACCCTGCGCAGCGGTGCGGCGACGCGCCCGGAGGTCAGTTCGCCGTCGGCGCCGAACAGTGGGCGGTCCGCCTCGTCGCGCTTGCCGAGGATTTCCGGTGCGCCCGCGACCCCGTACAGGATGTCGCGGATCTGGGTCTCGATGAAGGCGGTCTTGTCCTCGACGACGATCAGCTGGTCGAGCCCGGCGGCGAACTCGCCGACCCGGTCGGGCGCGAGGGGAAACGGCATTCCGATGCGCAGCAGGCGGATCCCCGCGTTGTACAGCGCTTCGTCGTCGGCGCCGAGGTCGATCAGCGCTTGGCGGACCGCGTCGAAGGTGGTCCCGGTGGCGGCGATGCCGATCGTGGCGCGGGCCGGGTTCACCTCGATCACGTCCAGACCGTTGCGCGTGCTGTAGGCGCGCACCAACTCCCAGCGGGGACCGTAGAGGTCCGCTTCGGCGAGCAAACTGTCGGCAGGCGCGGCCATCGGACGCTGCCGGTAGTGGAACCGCTGTCCTTCCCAGTCGATTTCGGGCACAACGATGTCGATGTCACCCACCGAACCGTCCACGGTCCACGCGCCGTCGGCGACGTCGGCGACGATTTTCAGCGCCACGAGGCAACCCGAGGCGCGCGACAGGGCGACGCCGTGCAGGCCCATGGTGATGACCTCGCGGGCGTTGCGCGGGAACAGCACCGGAATGTTCATCGCGGCCAAGGAGCGCTCGCTCACCGCGGGCACGGTGGAGGACTTGGCCGCCGGATCGTCGCCGACCAGCAGCAGGACGCCGCCGCGCGGATGCACGCCGTACATGTTGGCGTGGCGCAGCGCGTCGGTCGCGCGGTCCAGGCCGGGGCCTTTGCCGTACCAGACACCGACGACGCCGTCGTGGGTCGCCGCGCCCGCGGGCAGCTCCGCCTGGCTTCCCCACACGGAGGTCGCGGCCAGTTCCTCGTTCAATCCCGGGACGAACGAGATGTCGTGCTCGGCGAGCACCTCCGGCATGCCGGACAGCATCTTGTCGACGCCGCCGAGCGGACTGCCCTGGTACCCGGACACGAACGTGCCCACTCGCCGCCCGGCGCGCAGATCACGCACATGCTGCTCCACCAGCTGCCGCGCGATGGCCTGCACGCCGGTGAGGACAACGGTCCCCGAGCCGACGCGGTAACGGTCGGCGAGGTCGTAGGGAGCTGCGATCAGATCGCGGTCCGCGAGCTCGGTCATCCGGATCCACCCGTCCGCTCGGCGCCGATCCGGCGCTTCGCTTCGTTGAGCACTTGGTGTCGATATCGTGTCTCCGAAGATCTGAACGCACAACCTTTGAATAGAAAATTGAGCAATCTGCTCAATTAGACATGTCATCGATAGGCACCGGCTAAGCACTGTGCGAGGTCGCTGTGACGACGCGCACACAAATGCGTCGAGGCGTCCGGTCATTTCCGCGAGCCGCACCGGTGCCACACCGCGCATCCTCCGCCGCACCCGCGTCCACCTGTGTGAAGGTGGAGAGGTGGCACTGCGCAGGATGGGTACGGCGATCGTCGCCGCCATCACGTTCGGAACGCTGACCGCGTGCGGGCAGCAGGCGGACCCGGCCGTGCCCGCCACTCCGGAGCGCACCGCGGAAGCGGCGGCGGGGATGCGGGCCGACCCGGGTCCCCGGCGATACGCGGGCGGGACGATGGTCGTCATCCCGCATGCCGCGGACCTGGAATCCACTTCCGCCCTGCCCTTCTCGGAGTACGACGTCGAGGACGGGACCGACAAGCTCGGGATCCACATCCCCGGCCCGGTCGGCTGCCCGAGCATAGGATTCACCGCGCGGGTGGAGGAATCGGCCGACCTGGTGAGCGTGCGGTTGATCCATGGCCTGCATCGCGGCATGCCGCCGTGTCAGGGCGCGAACCCGGAGCAGAAGCGCGAGTACGGCGTGGTCGTCGTCGACCTGCAACGCCCGCTGGGCGGGCGCGCGGTGCTCAGCTTCACATGAGCCGGATCGGTACGCGACCGGGTAGACCACCTCCGTTAGTGATCTTGTCGAATGGCGGGCCGCGGGCTTTGTGACTTGTCCGGTTCGCCTGTCCCGAAGCGGCGTCCGGAGAATGCCGGGCGCTATCTTCGCAGCGGATGGTGCCGCCTTCGCGGCTACCGGCGGTCCCGGAGTCGAAGGAGGTGCGGCAGTCCGCCATGATCGACTCAGGGTCCCCACGGCGGCGGTTCCTTCTGCTCCGCCCGCAGCGAAGGTTCGCTGCGGTTTCTGTTGTAGTGCCGGTGCGTCCGAAGCACCACGCGCGGCATACCCGCCGCGGGTCGGTGGGTCGGTGACGGCTGACTTTCGAAGGAAACCCGTGTCCAGAGCTCCGTTCAGGATCGCGATCTTGCTGGTGAGCATCGTCTCGCTCGGCCTGCTCGGCCTGCCCGCTACTGCGCAACCCCTCTATCCCACTCCCGATCCCGATTCCTTCTACACCGCGCCGCCCGACCTGGGGGAGCTCACCCCGGGCGACGTCGTACGGACCCGCAGGATCGACACCGGTATGTATGTCGGGACCGTGGGCTGGCAAGTCGCGTTCCGCTCCACCAATTCGCAGGGCAACCCCGTCATGGGCATCACCACGGTCCTGATGCCCGCCGGGGTGCGGAATCCGCCGCTGGTCTCCTACCAGGCGCTGATCAATTCCCTCGGCACCCAGTGCAATCCGTCGCGCTCGCTGTTCAACGGCGAACTACAGGACGCGGTCGGCGCGATGTTGCCCATCGGACGCGGATGGGCGATCTCGCTGCCGGACTATCTGGGCCCCACCTCCGCCTATGGCGCCGCGCGCCTGGCCGGAATGATGACCCTCGACAGCGTGAAGGCCGTCCGCAAGGTCGCCGAATTGGGGCTGTCCGACTCCCCCGTCGCCATCGCGGGCTACTCCGGCGGCGGCATGGCCACCGCGTGGGCCGCCGCCATGCAGCCCACCTACGCGCCGGATCTGAAACTCACCACCGCCGTGGCCGGCGGCATCCCCGCCGACCTGGAGGAGATGGCGATGGCGCTCGGCTTCGAGCCGCACCCCGGATTCGGCCTCGCCTTCGCGGCCGCCATGGGGCTGGAGCGGGAGTACCCGGACCGGCTGCCGATCTCCGATCAGCTCAACGAGAACGGTTTGTGGTTCCGGGAATTCACCCACGACGCCTGCCGCCGGTTCCTGCTCTTCCACGGCGCCTTCCGCAGCGCGGAGCAGATGGCGGCGTCCAAGAGCCTGATGGACAGCCCGGAGGCGCACGCCGTCCTGCGGGAGAACAGCCTGAAGTACTTCGACGGCGTTCCGACTGTGCCGACCTACATGTGGCAGGGCCGCTTCGACACCCTCACCTTCTACAACCCGGTCGCCGAGGTCGCCGACCGGTACTGCAAGGCGGGTGCGCGGTTGACGTTCCATACCGTCGACATCTCCGAGCACCTGACCGCGGCCGCCGCCGGGTTCGCGGACGCGTGGAACTACGTCGAGGCCAGGTTCCGCGGCGAACCCGCACCGACCAGCTGCTGAACCCAGAAGACAAGCGGGCCCGGGAGTGTTTCTCCCGGGCCGCTCTTCGCTGCATCAGCTGATGGAACGCACCTCTTTCTCGTACTTCGCGCGGACCTTCTCGTCGGCCGGGTGCAATGCGCGATCCCCGTCGAACAGGCCGCGGATCAGGCGCACCGCGCGTTCCGGCGCGGCGGCCAGTGCGATGTCGAGCGGGCCGAGGTAATTCGGCACGGCCACCTCGGCTTTACGGGTGACGCAGGTGCGCACGATCGCGGCGGCGACGTCTTCCGGGTCGACGGTCGGCATGCCGTGGCCGAGTGTCAGCCCCGAGGAGAGGCGGGTCCGCACGGCCGACGGCAGGACGCAGCTGACACTGACGCCATGCCCGGCGAATTCCAGGCGGGTCGCCGCCGAGAGACCGACCGCGGCGAACTTGCTCGCGTTGTACACGGCCAGCCCAGCAATCGGGACCTTGCCGGCCAGCGAGGCGACGTTGACGACATGGCCGTGACCACGCTCGATCATGCCCGGCGCGACGGCGCGCATGCCGTGGATGAGACCCCAGACGTTGATGTCCAGCGTGGCCTGACCGACCACGTCCGGTTCGTCCAGGAACGCGCCCGCAGGCATGACACCGGCGTTGTTGACCAGCACGTCGATTCCGCCGACCGCCGCGGCCACCGCGTCCCATTGCCCGCGCGAACGCACATCGAGTTCGAACGCGCTCGCCCCGATCGCGGCGGCCGTCTCCTCGGCGGCGGGTTTGTCCACGTCGGCGATTACGACACGGGATCCTTTCGCGGCGAACAATGCCGCGGTGGCCCGGCCGATTCCCCGTCCGCCTCCGGTGATCAGGACTGTCGCCTCGCGCAGGTCGATCGCGGGGTAACCGGATCCGAGGATTCTCATACGAATGCTCCTTGTTCGAGCGTGCGGCGGGTACTGCGCAGGCTGTGTTCGAAGGTGGCGAGACGGCGGCGGCCGTCCATGAAGTTCGGTCCCGTCACCGCGAGGTCGTCGGCGGTCGCGCCCACGAACAGCACCTTCGTGCCCGCGGCGCGCAGTCGTGCGATCTCGGTGCGGAGCTTGTCGCTCATCCGGTTGCGCAGCTGCCGTTCCAGCAGGTGCCCGGGGCCGGTCGCCGGGATCCGGGCCGCGGAGGCCATCGGAGCCAGCACGAGGAGTTCGTCCAAGTTCTCGGCGACGAGCAGGTCCACCGAGGCCGTGGAGCCCGCGCCGCCGTCGACGAAGCGGCGGTCGCCGATGGTGACCGGAGGGAACCATCCGGGAACGGCCCACGACGCCCGCAGTGCCGCGCCGATGGTCGCGGCGGGCGCACCGGGCGCGCCGAACGCGACCCGCTCGCCCGTCGCGTAGTCCATCGCCACCAGCCGGGTCGCCGGATGCGGCACCCAGTCGCGGCCGGGGTTCAGTCGTTCGGCCAGCCGTTGCAGCCAGCCCGGGTCACCACCGCCGACCGGCAGCAGTCCGCTGCCCGCGGCCAACAGCGCCTGGCCCGGCTCGTGGCGACGCAGCGGCAGTCGGAGCGAGCCGAGCCGCGGGCGCGGCAGCGGCGGAAACCGGCCGGGCTCGGCGGCGCGGTGCTCGCGCAGGATCGGGTCGCTCGCGGTGCCGCGCTGCAACGCGACCAGGTCGTCCACCGAAACGCCACTGCCGAGCATCGTCACCGTCTCCGCACCCGCGGACGTGCCGAGCAGCACGTCCGCCTCGCGCGGATCCCAGTCGAGCACGTCCCGGGCGGCGGCGAGGGCGGCGACGATCCAGGCCGCCCCCACGGTGCCACCGCATCCGATGGCCAGGCCGCGCCGCTGCGACCCTTTGTTGTTACCCATAGTCTCAGACACTAGCCCGGCTCGGCCCGAAAGCTACCCCCTTCGAGCGGTCGGTATCCCGGCTCAGGCCGTGAAGTGCAGCGTCCATTCGCCGCGATAGTGCAGGCGGGTGACGCTGCCGGGCGGGATGTCGATACGCCAGAACGATTTCGGTGGAGCGTCCAGCGTCACCAGCAGCGCGGCCCGGACGACCGCCGGGTGGGTGACCGCGATCGTGGACACCGACCGCGCGGCGACCTCGGCCATCCAGAGCCTGGTCCGTTCGATCACGTCCAGCACGGACTCGCCGCCGTGCCCGCGGAACGCCGGGTCGGTCAACCAGGCGTACAGCTCGTCCTGGGGCACCGACATCAGTTCGCCGCCGCGCCAGGCGCCCGCGTCCAGGTCGCGCAGCCGGTTGTCCTCCTCATCCGGCAGCAGCCCCAGCAACGCGGCGGTCTCCACCGTCCGGCGTTCCGGGCCGGTGAGCACCCGCGCGGCGGTGAGCGGCCCGCATCCGGCCACCGCCCGTCTGCCCGCCTCGGTGAGCGATTCGTCCACCGGGAACCGTGCCTTCCGCATCGCCTCGGTCATCCCATGGCTGACCAGGTCGAGTCTGAGCACTTTTTGCACCTGTCGAAGCGTACGGCCCGGCGTCGGCGGCCGTTGTTCGATTGCTCCCGCTTCGCTCGCGAATCGGTACGGGCGTGCTTGTCGGTGGGCCGGTGCACACTGGAATCCATGGCCCAGTTCTCCCGCGCGACCCAGGAGTGGTTCGACGGCGCGTTCCCCGCGCCGACCTCCGCTCAACTCGGGGCGTGGAAGGCGATCGCGGCGGGCGAGCACACTCTGGTCGTCGCGCCCACCGGGTCCGGCAAGACGCTCTCGGCGTTCCTGTGGGCGATAGACCAGCTGGCCGGCCGGGAACGGCGGCCGGAGCGGGCGGGCACCTCCGTGTTGTACGTGTCCCCGCTGAAGGCGCTGGCGGTGGACGTGGAACGCAATCTGCGGGCGCCGCTGGTTGGCGTCACGCAGACAGCGAAACGCCTGGGACTGGAGCCGCCGGAGATCACCGTCGGGGTCCGTTCCGGCGACACCAGCGCGTCCGATCGGCGGTCCATGCTGCGGACCCCGCCGGACATCCTGATCACCACGCCGGAGTCGCTGTTCCTCATGCTCACCTCGGCGGCCCGCGAGACGCTGCGGGACGTGCGCACGGTGATCGTGGACGAGGTGCACGCGATCGCCGGTTCCAAGCGCGGTTCGCACCTGGCGCTGTCGCTGGCCCGGCTCGATCTGCTGACCGAGCGGCCCGCCCAGCGCATCGGGCTGTCGGCGACCGTCCGGCCGCCGGAGGAAGTCGGCCGGTTCCTGGTCGGCAACGCGCCGATCACCCTGGTCGCGCCGCCCGCGCCCAAGACGTTCGACCTGTCGGTGCGCGTGCCGGTGGCGGACATGACCGAGCCCGGCGACTCCGACCAACCGGGATCGATCTGGCCCCACGTAGACGAGGCGATCGTCGAACTCGTGCTGGAGCACCGGTCCTCGATCGTGTTCGCGAACTCCCGCAGGCTGGCCGAGCGGCTCACCGCCCGGCTGAACGAGGCCTACGCGGCGCGGCTTGGCGAGCCGGTGGAGACCGAGCACAAGCCGCCCGCCCAGCTCGGCCCCTCCACCGAGGTGATCCACGGCGCGGGGCCCCTGCTGGCGCGCGCGCACCACGGTTCGGTCAGCAAGGAGCAGCGAGCGCTGATCGAAGACGATCTCAAGAGCGGGCGGCTGCGCTGCGTCGTCGCGACCAGCAGCCTGGAACTCGGCATCGACATGGGCGCGGTCGACCTGGTGGTCCAGGTGGAGGCGCCGCCCTCGGTGGCCAGCGGATTGCAGCGGATCGGACGGGCCGGGCATCAGGTCGGCGAGATCTCGCGCGGGGTGATCTTCCCCAAGCACCGCACCGACGTCATCCATTGCGCGGTGGCGTCGCGGCGGATGACGGCCGGACAGATCGAGGCGATCCAGATCCCGGCGCATCCGTTGGACATCCTCGCGCAGCAGACCGTCGCCGCGTGCGCGCTGGACCCGATCGACGTCGACGCGTGGTTCGACGTCGTGCGCGGTACCGGAAGCTACGCGTCGCTGCCGCGCTCGGCCTACGAATCGGTGCTGGACCTGCTCTCCGGGCGGTATCCGTCCGACGAGTTCGCCGAACTGCGTCCCCGGCTGGTCTGGGATCGCGACGCGGGCACGCTCACCGGGCGGCCCGGCGCGCAACGGCTGGCCGTGACCTCGGGCGGAGCGATCCCCGATCGCGGCATGTTCGCGGTGTACATGGTGGGCGAGAAGGCTTCCCGGGTCGGCGAACTCGATGAGGAGATGGTCTACGAGTCCCGGGTCGGCGACGTGTTCGCGCTCGGGGCGACGAGCTGGCGGATCGAGGAGATCACCTTCGACCGGGTGCTGGTGACGCCCGCGTTCGGACAGCCGGGGCGGTTGCCGTTCTGGCACGGCGACGGGCTCGGTCGGCCCGCCGAACTCGGCGCGGCGCTCGGTGAATTCGTGCGCACGGTCGCACAGGACCTCGCCGCCGAAGCGTCCACCGGTACCGGGAAGACCGCACGGCGCGATCCCAGCACACCTCCGAAGGCGTCGAAACAGACTCGCGCGCAGGAGGATTCGATACACAACGGCACGGGTCGCACGTCCGCGATACCGGAGCGCGTCGCGGATATCATGCTTTCCGCCGGTCTCGACGACAACGCGACCGCCAACCTGCTCACACTCCTGGACGAACAGCGCACCGCGACCGGACATCTGCCCACCGACCGCACTCTGGTGGTGGAGCGGTTCCGCGACGAACTAGGCGACTGGCGGCTGGTGCTGCACTCCCCCTACGGTCTTCCGGTCCACGCCCCCTGGGCGCTGGCCATCGGGGCGCGGCTGCGCGAACGGTTCGGTGTGGACGCCGCGCCGAACGCCTCCGACGACGGCATCGTCGTGCGGCTGCCCGATACCACCGATGATCCGCCGGGCGCCGAACTGTTCGTCTTCGAGTCCGACGAGATCGACGACATCGTCACCGAGCAGGTGGGCGGCTCGGCGCTGTTCGCCTCCAGGTTCCGCGAATGCGCCGCCCGCGCATTGCTGCTCCCGCGCCGCGACCCGGGCAAGCGAGCGCCGCTGTGGCAGCAGCGGCAGCGCTCGGCTCAGTTGCTGGACGTGGCGCGCAAGTTCCCCGAATTCCCGATCCTGCTGGAGACGGTGCGCGAATGCCTGCGCGACGTCTACGACCTGCCGTCGCTGCGCGACCTGCTCGGACAGGTCGGTCGGCGCCGGATACGGCTGGTCGAGGTGGAGACCGCGACGCCGTCACCGTTCGCCAACGCCCTGCTGTTCGACTACATCGGGCAGTTCATGTACGACGGCGACAGCCCGCTGGCCGAGCGGCGCGCCGCCGCGCTCTCGCTCGATTCCGGTCTGCTCGCCGAGTTGCTCGGCCGGGTCGAGCTGCGCGAACTGCTCGACGCCGCGGTCATCGAGCAAACCGAGCGAGAACTGCAGCGGCTCACTCCCGAGCGGCACGCGCGCGACGCCGAGGGTTTGGCGGATCTGCTGCGGCTGCTCGGGCCGCTCACCGCCGCCGAAGCCGCCGAGCGCTCCGACGAGGATCCCGTCGCCTGGTTCGAGAGCCTCGTGTCCGCACGCCGTGCGCTGGAGGTCTCCTTCGCGGGGCGCAGCTGGTGGGTCGCGGTGGAGGACGCGGCCCGGCTGCGCGACGCGCTCGGGGTTCCGCTGCCGATCGGCACGCCGTCGGCGTTCATCGAGCCGGTGGCCGATCCGCTCGGCGATCTGGTCGGCCGCTACGCCCGCACGCACGGCCCGTTCGGCACGGAGGCGGTGGCGGCCCGGTTCGGGATCGGCACCGCGGTCGCCGCCACCGCACTACACCGGCTCGCCATCGAAAAGCGGGTGGTCGAGGGGGAGTTCACGCCTGGAGCCGCCGGGGCGGAGTGGTGCGACGCGCAGGTGCTGCGCCGGCTGCGCCGCAGATCGCTCGCCGCCGCCCGGCACGAGGTCGAGCCGGTCTCGACCGCCGCGTTCGGGCGCTTTCTCCCATCCTGGCAGCACGTCGGCAGCGGCGAACTGCGCGGCGTCGACGGCGTGGCGGCCGTCGTGGAACAACTCGCGGGCGTGCCGATCCCGGCCTCCGCCTGGGAATCGCTCGTCCTGCCCGCGCGGGTGCGTGATTACACCCCGGCCATGCTCGACGAACTCATGGCGACGGGTGAGGTGATCTGGTCCGGGCACGGCGCCATCACCGCCAAGGACGGCTGGATCGCCCTGCATCCGGCCGAGCAGGCGCCGTTCACCCTCGCGCCGCCGGACGAGGTCGATCTCACCGAGGTCCAATTGCGCCTGCTCGCCGCGCTCGGCGCGACCTTCGTGCCATGGACACCACCCGGCCCCGCGGAAACCGTGCCGGATCGACCGCCCGTGCCGTTGGACGAGCCGGATCCGCCGACCGGCAGTGCGTCCGACGGTCACGGCCCGCGCCCGCGATCCGCCGAGACGGCCGGTAGAGCCACACCGAACGAGTCGGACAACGGCCGACGTGGCAGGCGATCACCGGTCGGCTCGGAAGACGCACCCGGCGCGGAGCATTCGATCTCCGGCGCTCCCGCGGAACGACTGATACCCGTGCCGCAGGGCGGCGGCGCGTACTTCTTCCGGCAACTCTCGGACGCCACCGGCCTGCTCGACGACACCGCCGCGGCCGCCGCACTGTGGGAATTGGTGTGGGCCGGAATGGTTTCCGGTGACACCTTCGCGCCGGTACGGGCGTTGCTGTCCGGCACGGCCCGGACCACGACGGCCCACCGCACGCCCCGCCGCGCCCCGCGAGGGCGGGCCTACCTGCCCCGGCCGAGCATGCCCACCCGTTCCGGCCCGCCCTCGGTCGCCGGGAGATGGTCTCTGCTCCCGGAGCGGGTCTCGGACAACACGGTGCGCGCCCACGCGACCGCGGACCTGCTCCTGGAGCGGTACGGCGTGCTGACCAGGGGCTCGGTGCAGAACGAGGGGGTGCCGGGCGGGTTCGCGCTGATGTACCGGGTGCTCACCGAGTTCGAGGACCGAGGACGCTGCCGCCGCGGCTATTTCGTCGATTCGCTGGGCGGCGCGCAGTTCTCCACCACCGACGTGGTGGACCGGCTGCGCTCCTTCGACCCGGAACGCGCCCGTCCCGAGTCCAGGGAGCCGACCGGCACGGTACTGGCACTGGCCGCGTCCGATCCGGCGAACCCGTATGGCGCCGCTCTGGCCTGGCCGAAGAGCGACGTGGAGGGCGGGCATCGCCCCGGACGTAAAGCCGGAGCGCTCGTCGTGCTCGTCGACGGCGAACTGGTGCTGTATCTGGAGCGGGGCGGCAAGACCCTGCTCACCTTCACCGAGGACCCCGACGCCCGCCGCGCCGCCGCCGCGGCCCTCGCCGACCTGGTCCACCGCCGCCGGGTGGACTCGCTGGTCATCGACCGGGTCAACGGAGACACCGTGCACGGCAACACGTTCGCCGGGTTCCTCACCGAGGCCGGCTTCTCCGCCACCCCCCGCGGCCTGCGTCTCCGGAGCCGTCCGTGAGCCCGCGATTCCGCGCCGACTCGGCGGAGCTGTCGTATGCCTGAGGGGGACACCGTTTTTCTCGCCGCGAAACGGCTTCGCACCGCGCTGGCGGGAAAAGAACTGACGCGCAGCGACTTCCGCGTACCGCGATACGCGACGGTGGATCTGCGCGGGCAGGTGGTCGAGAGCGTCGGCAGTTACGGAAAGCACCTGTTCATCCGCACGCCCACCGTAAGCGTTCACACCCACCTGAAGATGGAGGGCAGCTGGCGCGTGTTCCACTGCGGACAGCGCTGGACGAAACCGCGAGTCGCCGCGCGGGTCGTGTTGAGCACCGCGGACGTCGAAGCCGTCGGGTTCTCCTTGGGCACCGTCGAGGTCGTGCGGGTGGGCGACGAGCACCGCATCGTCGACCATCTCGGACCCGATCTGCTGGGCCCGGAGTGGGATGCGGCGGAAGCCGCCCGGCGATTGGCGCGGTATCCGGATCAACCCATCGGCGTCGCGCTGCTGGATCAGCGCAACCTCGCAGGTATCGGAAACATCTTCCGCAGCGAGGTGTGTTTCCTGCGCCGCGTCCACCCCGCGACCAGGGTCGGCGACGTCCCGGACCTGTTGGCCATGGTCAACGAAGCACACCGCATCCTCGCCGAATCGGTGGCCAAGCCGCCGCGGCGCGCTCTGGCCTACGGCCGAACACACCGTCCGTGCCAGCGCTGCGGCACCCCACTCGTCGCCGACCTACTCGGTGACACCGCACCGGATCACGACCGGGTGGTGCAGCGAGAGCGGGGCATCTTCTTCTGCCCTCGATGTCAGCCCATCCCGGCCGAATGATCCGATGCCGCGAGTCCCGGTTTCCGACACGGCGATCCGCCACGCCGCGCGGTAATTCGCTGCCTTACAGCCGATATCGGCCGACAGCTCTTGACGAGCCTTGACTTACAAGCTGTCAGTGATGACGGGAGTGCAGCATGGGCGACCCACGGCGATACGTGGTGATCGGGGGCCTACCTGCACGCCGCGCCGACCAGCTGGCGCATCATGCTCAGCCCGTTCGACGGCGGGCCGCCGGAGCTGCGCGAGCGACTCGCGCTCGGTCGCGCCTACGCGCGGGCGATCGGCGCGCGTCATCTGTCCCGATACCTCGGGGTAACGGTGGATCCGAATGGTCCGACGGAGCGAATCCTGTTGGCCGCCATCGAGGAACTGGCCCGGCTGCACCTCACCGACCCGAGCGCGTATCCGGACGAACTGGTGCTGCGCTACCTGCGCTCGCTGGTCGGCTGGGCCATGGCGATGGAAGCACCCGACTGACCACACTCAGCCCTCCGACGGCACCGGCTCCAGGATCTGCGGGCGCGGCTCGGGCGCGGCGATCCGCAGGGCATCGGCGGAGGCGTCGTCCGGTTGGGTCTGCGATTGGATCTCCGCCTCGACCCGCGCCTGATAGGTGCGGACCTCCCGGTCGATCTCCTCGTCGTCCCAGCCCAGGACGGGCGCGACCAGCCGGGCCACCTGCTCCGCGCAATTGGCTCCGCGGTGCGGGTACTCGATCGAGATCCGGGTCCGCCGGGCCAAGATGTCGTCGAGATGCAGGGCGCCCTCGGCCGCCGCCGCGTAGACCGCCTCCACCTGGAGATAGGACGGCGCGTCCGTGATCGGTTGCAGCAGTTCGGGTTGGTCCTCGGCGAAGGCCATGACATCGGCGATCAGCGAGCCGTACCGATCCAGCAGGTGCTTGATCCGGTACGGATGCACCCCGTAGGTCTCGGCCAGCTGCACCGTCTGGTTGACCAGCGCGAAATAGCCGTCGGCGCCGAGCAGCGGCACCTTCGCCGTGATCGACGGTGAGACCCGGGCCGGTATGTCCTGCGCCGCTTCGTCCACCGCGTCGAGAGCCATCACGCGATAGGTGGTGTACTTCCCACCCGCGATGCCGACCAGGCCGGGCGCGACCCGGGCGACGGCATGTTCGCGGGAGAGCTTGGAGGTCTCGTCGCTCTCCCCGGCCAGCAACGGGCGCAGGCCCGCGTACACGCCGTCGATGTCGTCCGGCGTGAGTGGCTGAACCAGTACTTGGTTCACCCGTTCCAGCAGATAGTCGATATCGGCCTTGGTCGCGGCCGGATGCGCGAGGTCGAGATTCCACTCGGTGTCGGTGGTGCCGATGATCCAGTGCGCGCCCCAGGGGATGACGAACAACACCGATGTCGCGGTGCGCAGGATGATCGCGGTGTCGCTCACGATCCGGTCGCGTGGGACCACGATGTGCACGCCTTTGGAAGCCCGCACATGGAACCGGCCGCGCTGATGCGAGAGAGCTTGGACTTCGTCGGTCCACACGCCGGTCGCGTTGATCACCACATGTCCACGGACCTCGCCCGCGCGGCCGTCATCGGTGTCGCGCACCTTCACGCCGACCACCCGGTCGGCTTCCCGCAGGAACCCGACGACCTGGGTGGATGTGCGGATCACCGCACCGTAGTGCGCGGCCGTACGCGCCACCATCATGGTGTGGCGTGCGTCGTCGACGACCGTGTCGTAGTAGCTGACACCGCCGATCAGCGAATCGCGCCGCAACCCGGGCGCCAGCCGCAACGCGCCCGCGCGAGTGAGATGCCGTTGCCCGGGAACGGATTTCGCCCCGCCCATGGTGTCGTACAGGACCAGGCCCGCCGCCACGTACGGACGCTCCCACACGCGGTTGGTCAGCGGGTACAGGAAGCGCAGCGGCTTGACCAGGTGCGGCGCCAGCATGGACAGCGCGAGCTCGCGCTCGCGCAGCGCCTCGCGCACCAATCCGAACTCCAGCTGCTCGAGGTAGCGCAGCCCGCCGTGGAACATCTTCGACGACCGGCTGGAAGTCCCGGACGCGAAGTCGCGGGCTTCGACCAAGGCGACCTGTAAGCCCCTGGTCGCCGCGTCCAACGCGATACCGGCCCCGACCACGCCCCCACCGACGACGACCACATCGAAATGATCTTTGCCGAAGCGCTCCCAGGCCACACTGCGCTGCTCCGGCCCGAGAAGCTGCGATTCCGGTTTCTTCGCCATGCTCGACTCCTCCAGCGGATGTGTCCGATCGAGCGTTCAGATCCAGGCTAGGCGAACCGCCGCGAATCGACCGCCCGCGCCCCGGCCCGTGTCGCCCCGTCCTACTCGTCGGTAACAATCCCAACCCTAGCCGAGCGGCGACCCGTCCCCACCGCCCAGTGAGGCACACAACAGCACACCCGTTCGCCTACCGCCCCGCCGCCACGACGACCAGATCTCCGCCTCGGGATCACCACAATTGCGACCGAACCGAGACCGAGCCTCCGCCCAGGCGCTGGCAAACCATCGGGCGCGATTCGGACCTACAGCAGCCACCGGGTATCCGACGGAGCTACCAACACCCCGGCCGACCCGGCAACCACCGGGACCTCATGCACAACGTCTCGAACCCGACGACCACCAGGTATGCCACAACTCGCCGGACCGATCGAGCCGACACCAGAGCTACCACCAACCGCTTGCACCGGGTAGCAAGCCTCGACACCGACGCACCCACGCCTTCAGAGCGAAGCGAGACCGAGAATCCACCCTTCGCGCCCCGGCTCCCGTCCGAGCGGCCGCCGCGTACGCCACGAAGGGAGAAACAGCCCGCCGAACCCGCAGCCAGCACTACAACCGCGCGCACTTGGTGGCGAGTTCCGATACCGACGTGCTCAGCGCACCCCGCCCACGTGTTTCGAGCGAAGCGAGATCGGGCCGCGAACACCCAGCGCCGCAGGCGCTGGAAAAACAAACACAACCGCGACGAAGTCGCGGCCAAATACACTGCGAGCATGCGTCGCTATGTGGCCGCCATCGACCAGGGCACGACCTCGAGTCGGTGCATCGTCTTCGACCGGCAGGGGCGCGTCGTCGGCGTCGCCCAGCGTGAGCACGAGCAGATCTTCCCGCAGCCGGGCTGGGTCGAGCATGATCCCGAAACAATCTGGCGCAATACCGAATTCGTCCTCGGTGACGTTCTGGAGCGCAACGGCCTCGGCGCGGACGACATCGCCGCGGTTGGCGTCACCAATCAGCGTGAGACGACCGTGGTGTGGGACCGCGAGACCGGCCGTCCGGTGTACAACGCGATCGTCTGGCAGGACACCCGTACCGACCGGCTGTGCGCCGAATTGGGCGGCGCCGCGGGACCGGGCCGCTACCAGGATCGCACCGGCCTGCCGCTGTCCACCTATTTCGCCGGGCCGAAGCTGCGCTGGATCCTGGACAACGTGCCTGGCGTGCGGGAGCGCGCGGAGGCGGGCGAGCTGTGCTTCGGCACGGTCGACAGCTGGGTGTTGTGGAAACTCACCGGCGAGCACATCACCGACGTGACCAATGCCTCGCGCACCATGCTGCTGGATCTGCGTTCATTGCAATGGGATTCGGCGATCTGCCGGGAATTCGGCGTGCCGGAGTCGATGCTGCCGCAGGTGCGCAGTTCCTCGGAGGTCTACGCGCCGATCGGTTCCGGGCCACTGGCCGGGGTGCCGGTGGCGGGCATCCTCGGCGACCAGCAGGCCGCCACTTTCGGCCAGGCGTGCCTGTCACCCGGCGAGGCCAAGAACACGTACGGCACCGGCAATTTCATGTTGCTGAACACCGGAACCACGCCGGTGTTCAGCAAACACGGCCTGCTCACCACGGTGTGTTATCGCCTGGGTGCCGCGGACGCGGTGTACGCCCTGGAGGGCTCCATCGCGGTCACCGGTTCGCTGGTGCAGTGGTTCCGCGACAATCTCGGCATCATCTCCTCCGCCGACGAGATAGAGCCGCTGGCCCGTAGCGTCGACGACAACGGCGGCGCCTACATCGTGCCCGCCTTCTCCGGGTTGTTCGCCCCCCGCTGGCGTCCGGACGCGCGCGGCGTGATCGCCGGGCTCACGCGTTTCGTCACCAAAGCGCACCTGGCGCGGGCGGTGCTGGAATCCACCGCGTTCCAGACCCGCGAGGTGGTCGACGCGATGCGCGCGGACGCCGAGTCCCAGCGACTCGGCCTGGAGCTGACCACGCTGAAGGTGGACGGCGGCATGGTCGCCAACGACCTGCTCATGCAGTTCCAGTCCGACGTTCTCGGCGTGCCCGTGGTGCGCCCGGTGGTCAACGAGACCACCGCGCTGGGTGCGGCGTACGCGGCCGGGCTCGCCGTCGGCTACTGGGCGGGAACCGACGACATCCGCGACAACTGGACCGCCGACAAGACCTGGCACCCGACCATGCCGGAGGCGGAACGGGACGAGCGCTTCGCCGCGTGGAACAAGGCGGTCGAGCGTACCTACGGCTGGGTCGACTGACTATCGCGCGAGCTATGCCGCGGCAGACAAAGTCGTTGTCCCCGAATCTATTCACCTATCGCACGGGCCAACCGCGCGATCGCCTCACGCAGCGTCGCCGCGTCGGAGGTGGTGAAGCACAGACGCATCGAATTCCGGTGGCCGCCGGATACCGCGAATGCCTCGCCGGGGACGTAAGCGACGCCGAGATCGATGGCGCGGGGCAACAAGTCCACGGCGTCGGTCCCATCGGTGAAGTCGACCCACACGAACATGCCGCCCGCGGCGTCGGTGCTGACCAGACGGCCACCGAAGCGGGTGCGCAGCTCGTCGACCAGGACACGCGCCCGCGCACCGTAGACCCGCCGGATCTCCTCGACCTGCCCGGTCAGCCAGTCCGCATCGGCGAGCAGATCGGCGGCGATCTGTTGGGTCAGGGCCGACCCGCACAGGTCCGCGCCCTGCTTCAGCAGTTCCACACCCCTGCACACCGCGTTCGGCGCGGTCATCCAGCCCACCCGCAAGGTCGGCGCCAGAATCTTCGACACGCTCGACAGCCGGATCACGTTGGGTGAATACGTCGCGATCGGCTCCGGCGACGGCCGGTCGAACCACAGCTCGCCGTAGGGATCGTCCTCGATCACCCAGAATCCGAACCGGTCGGCGAGCTCTGCGAGTTCCTGCCTGCGCCGCGGGCTCATGGTGACACCGCGCGGATTGTGGAAATTGCTCACCGTGTGCACCACCGCGGGCCGCTCGCCACGGCCGAGCAGTTCGGCCAGCGCGTCGACCCGCATCCCTTCGGCGTCGAGCGGGACCGTCACGATGCGCGATCCGGCGGCCCGGAACACCTGCAAGGCGCCGACGTATGCCGGGTCCTCGACCACGACGAGCGCGCCCGGGTCCAGCAAAACCTCGGCGAGCAGCGACAACGCCTGCTGCGAACCGTGCGTGACGAACACCTCCTCGAGCGGCACCGGCCGCCCCAGCCGCCGTGTCTCCCGCGCGGCGAGCACGTCACGCAGCGGCCCCCACCCGGCCGATTCGGTGTACTGCAGTCGCGCGCGGTCCGCGAGCGCGGACTCCGCCGCCTGCGCGATCCGGTCCCGCGGCATCAATTGCTCGTCGGGCAGGCCACCGGCCAGGCTGATGACGTCGTCGCGCGCGGCTACCTTCAGCAGATCACGAATCGCCGAACTCGTCAGGCCCTCGAGACGCCGGGCCAGCGGTGGAGTGATCGCCGTCATGAAACCTCCAGAAAGGACGCCACGGTACGCGTTGTCCTCACTGTTTCACATCGACTACCAAGATATGAAATTCTATTCTCATTATGTGAGACATACCCCAAGGCGTGGAACGGGCCGTCGAACGCACCACGACTGGACCGACCGACTCACTTCCCCCCCATGCGCCGCGGCGGCCGCCCCGACGTACAGCGACACCTGGAGTGATCCGCATCACGCGATGGAACGGTATTCGCGCCACAGCCGTACAGATCCACTGGCCTTTGTCGCACCGTCGGCGAACGCCGCCCAGCCTGGTCAGAAGTGCACGGTTCCAGGAGCCACGGCGCAGGACTATGTGGACGTGGGCAACGGAGTCCAGCGCAAAGCGGTTCTCGGCTGCGTGCGCTCCGGCGGTGGGTACGTGTGGCAGGTCACGAACTACCTCCAGCCGGGCGTCAACGACGGCTGATCCGTCGACCGCGGCCGCGGCGGTGCGCGGTTTGCGCACACCGGCGGCCGCGGCGCACCCGTTCCACCACGCACTGCGTTCATCGCTGGAGCGAACCCCGGCAGCCCGACCTACTGCGAAGCAGACTCAATCGATCAGATAGATGAGGGTCCGTCCGTCCAGGGTCACCGTCGTGATCACCGGGAAGTACTGGGCCTCGGTGCCATCGGGATGGCGCTCGGTGATCTCGACGTTGAAGCGATCGGGAGTGATCTCCGCGATCCGCAGGCAATAGGCCGTGCCCCGCGGAATGTGCTGGTCGATGGTTTTCTGCAGGTCCGCGGGTGGTTCGACGTTCGCGCCCGGCGCCACGAACGTGTGCGCGCGGGTGGCGCTGCGCTCGGAATAGTAGGCATGCTCGAAGCCGAGAATCGCCCGGATCCCACTGCTCGTATCACCCGAACCATTGCCGAAGGTGACCTTGCCCTCGGTGCGGGTCGGGCAGTCCACCGCCGCGGTGCTCGGGCCGCTCGAAGCCGCCGTGCCGTCCTGGTCCTCATCGCTGCCGCTGGTTACAACGATGGTCACGGTCAGCGCGATCAGCGCCACGACCGCCGCGACCGCACCGAGCACGATCCACCGCGTCGAGGAGCCCTTGCGCCGGGCGGGCGCCGGTGTCGTGGGGACGCGCAGCGCCAGCCGCATGGCGATCGGGTCCTCGGCCCAGGACAGACCCGATTCGGACGGCGCGGGAGGCTTCGGCACGCCCCCCTCGGCGGTCGGCTGGTTCCACCAGGATTCCTGCGGCTCGCCGTCTTCGGGCTGCGGGCGCTCGGCGCCGGAAGAAGGCTGCTCGGGCGTGGCGGAGGGAGGTCCGGCGTAAACCGTGGAACCCGGCGCGCGGAACCGCGACGGCAGTGCGGGTGTCGTTTCCGGCTCGCCCGCGGGCCGCCAAGTCAGTTCCGGGTGATCGGTCGGCTGCTGCGGCACCTGCCAGCGCGGGCCGGTGTCGGCCCCCATCGGCGGACCGAATTCCGAAACAGGCGGACCGAATTCCGAGACGGGCGGTCCGAATTCGGAAACCGGCGGACCGAATTCCCCCAACGGCGGACCGAACTCCGAACCGGACTGGTCGGATTCGTTCTCCCTCGCGTCACCCTCGGAGGTCACACCCAATCCTTTCCCGGACACACAAGCGGGGCGGCCGCGAACGACCGCCCCACCCGTCGAAACAGCACGTGTCAGTACTGGAGTGAACCACCCCACTGGGTGGTGACACCACCCACGTCGACGGTCTGCGGAGCGAAATCGCCCGGCTGAAGCGGAAGCTTAACCTGTGCGGCGGCATCCAGGGCGGCCGATCCGCCCGGCTGCTCCCGGATCCAGTCCTCCACCGCGGCCTTGGCCTGGTTCAGCTGGGTGGTGTCGAACACCGTGGTGGTGTTGTTCGCGGCCAGGCCCTCGCCACCGGTGTAGGTGGTCAGCTTGACCGTGTTCTTGTCGACGAACTCCACCGAGACGCCCGCTTCACCCGAGCCGGTCGGCGTGCGGTAGCCGATGGTGCCGACGTAACCGGCCTCGTTGCTGAAGTGGTGGGTGTTGGCCACGTGGCCCGGCAGGACGGTGCCGCCGTCGATGTTGGCGCCGATCTCCGCGTGCGGGCCGGTCATCTCCACGACCGGCGCCGCAGGGGCCGCCTCCATACGCGGGGCCTGCCAGCGCGGCTGCGCCTGCGGCTGCACCAGCGTGGAGCTCTCCGGCTGCCGCGCCTGGGCGTTGTCGTTCTGCGTGCCCAGCTGCGGAGTGGTCTGCTGCCCCGGCTGCGGCGCGGCCTGCTGCTGGCCCGGCTGCGGCGCGGCCTGATCCGGCACGACCGCGGGCAGCGGCTCGCTCGGCTTCTGCTGACCGGGGACCGGCAGCGGCGCGACGCGCGGCGGGGTCACGCCCGGCTGGGTCGGCTTGGCCAGCTTCGGGTCTTTCTGGTCCGGCGCGGCATGATCCGACTCCGGAGTGGTGACGCCCGGCTGGCTCGGCGTGGGCTTGCTCTCCGGCTTCTGCGGATCCTGCTTGGATTCCGGCTTGTTCGGCTCCGGCTGAGTGGTCTCCGGGGTGCTCGGCGACTCGTTCACGCCCGGCTGCGTCGGAGCGGGCGTCGGCGGAGTGGTCGGATCGTTGGGAGCCGCCCCCGCCGGCGCAGCGAAGAGAGTGGCCACGGCAGCCGCTGTGGCCAGTGGCAACGAGGTGCTCGCCATCGCTCGCTGCGCCCGACTCGGCTTACGATGTTTCACTTTTCGCAATTCCCTTCCCGGGGCGGCCCGGCAGGCCGCATTCAGTTGTCCCTGGGTGAGACGCCTGACCGTCGAACGACCAGGGCCGTTCGGTCATTCCGATTCGGAAAGGACCCATCCCCCCACACCGAACTCCGCGACCGTCCTTCGACCGCATCTCTGCCGAGAGTGAACCACATGTGCGCATATTGGGCAACGCAGCGAATAGCCAAGGGTGGCAAGAGCGCCCGTGTCCCGCCCCCGCACCGAGTTCACCGGGCCTGATGTCCGGAATCGGACACGGCACCGGATGCGCCGAACCGAGCTCAGTCCAGGTCGTCGTGTCGCATCAGCAAACGCGCCGCCTCGGTCACCGAACCGGTGAGCGACGGGTACACCGAGAAGGTCTGGGCCAGGTCGTTGACCGTCAGGTTGTTCTGCACCGCAAGGGCGATCGGCAGGATCAGTTCCGAGGCGATCGGCGCGACGACGACACCGCCGATCACCACGCCGGTCGCGGGGCGGCAGAAGATCTTGACGAAACCGCGGCGCAGCCCGGACATCTTGGCGCGCGGATTCGTGTTCAGCGGCAGCATCACCGTGCGCGCGGGCACCTCACCGTTGTCGATCGCGGTCTGGCTGACGCCGACGGTCGCGATCTCCGGCCGGGTGAACACCGCGGAGGCAACGGTCTTCAGACGGATCGGGCTGACGCCTTCCCCGAGCGCGTGGTACATCGCGATGCGTCCCTGCATCGCGGCCACCGAGGCCAGCGGCAGCAGGCCGGTGCAGTCTCCCGCGGCGTAGACGCCCGGCACCGACGTGCGCGACACGCGGTCCACCCGCAGATAGCCACCGCGGTCGAGTTCGATGCCGACTTTCTCCAGACCGAGGCCCGTGGTGTTCGGTGTCGAGCCGACGGTCATCAGCGCGTGCGAGCCGGACACGGTGCGCCCGTCGGAAAGCTTGACCACGATGCCGTCGGCGGTGCGCTCAACGGCGTCGGCGCGCGCGTGCTTGACCAGTTCGACGCCGCGCTCGGCGAGCGCGTCCTCCAGCACGAGCGCCGCGTCGGCGTCCTCGCCGGGCAGCACGCGGTCGCGGCTGGAGACCAGCTTCACCCGCACGCCCATCTCGGTGTAGGCGGAGACGAACTCCGCACCCGTCACACCGGAACCGACGACCACCAGGGTCTCCGGCAGCTCTTCGAGGTCGTAGAGCTGCCGCCAGTTGAGGATCCGCTCACCGTCCGGTTCCGCGCCCGGCAGCACCCGCGGGCTCGCGCCGGTCGCGATCAGCACGACCTCGGCCTCGATGATCTGCTGCGCGCCGTCGGCCAGCTTGGCCAGCACGCGGTGCGCGGCCAGGCCGCTGCCCGGATCGATCAGCTCGCCGTATCCGGCCAGCACGGTCACCCCGACGGTCTGCAGTTTCGAGCGGATGTCGGAGGACTGCGCCAGCGCCAGCGCCTTGACGCGCCCGTTCACCTCGGACAGCTGCACGTGCGCCTGGGCCGGGTCGAGGGTGATGCCCAGATCGCGAGCGCGGCGCAGGTCGGTGCGCACGCCGGTCGAGGCGATGAAAGTCTTGGAGGGAACGCAGTCCCACAGCACGCACGCTCCGCCGATGCCGTCGGAATCGACCAGTGTCACCGACGCTCCGTGCTGGGCGGCTACCAGGGCCGCCTCATAGCCGGCCGGTCCGCCACCGATGATCGCGATGCGGGTCATTGGATACCTCCGCTCGTGCTTCGCGCCGGGATCTCCGGCACGGGTAAACGTTATCCGGCAACCACCTCGCACTATCGACCGCGTTACCGGTGCGCGACAGTTCCCCGCCGGGCGGCGCGCCGCAGGTGCGGCAATCGAACGCGGTCTGCGAAGGTTATTGGCTACCCTTTGCTGGTGCCGATCTATGCCGCCTATGGGTCCAACATGGACTCGACGCAGATGCTCGAGCGCTGTCCGCACTCCCCCATGTCCGGGACGGGCTGGTTGGAGGGCTGGCGGCTCACCTTTGCCGGTGACGACATCGGCTGGGAAGGGCCTCTCGCGACGGTCGTCGAGGATCCCGGTTCCCGGGTGTTCGTCGTGCTCTACGACGTGTCCCCGGAGGACGAGCAGCGGCTGGATCGCTGGGAGGGCTCGGACTTCGGCATCCACAAGAAGATCCGCCTTCGAGTGACCCGCAACGGTGACGGTGGCGACCCCACGCTGGCCTGGCTGTACGTGCTGGATGCCTACGAGGGCGGCCTGCCCTCCGCCCGCTACCTGGGCGTGATCGCCGATGCCGCCGAAAAGGCCGGTGCGCCAGAGGATTACGTGCACGCGCTACGCACCCGCAACAGCCGCAACGTCGGCCCTGGCAACTTCGGCTGACCAGGTACCTCGACAGAACGACAGCGGCGGTGGGGGGGGGGGAGGGGAAGAGAGGCGACCAGGGGGGGGAG